>NZ_JAIUKB010000170.1:0-21678 GCF_020176785.1 Saccharopolyspora sp. 6V
CCCGCGGGGCCGGGTGGCGGTGCCGCAAACCCCCCGGCGCCCCCAAATGGGGCCCCCCCGCCCGGGGTGTCACGGCCCCGTGCGCCCAACCTCGTGGGCCCACGGGCCCGTTCACTCGGGCCTGGCAGGCGGGGTGAACGGGCCGCTCGTCCGATCTGGTCGGTTCAATGGTCCGCCCACCCCGGTTCGGTGGCGGATTCTTGCGGTCGGTGCGCCGGGTGCCGTAGAAAACGGTCATTGCTGACTGGTCGGGGCCCGGGTGGTCCCGCTGGGACGAGGAGGAGCGCATGGACATCACCGGCGGCGTCGCAGTCATCACCGGAGGGGCGTCCGGGCTCGGGTTGGCCACCGCGAAGCGGCTGGTCGCGGCCGGTGGCAGCGTCGTGCTGCTGGACCTGCCCACCTCGGCGGGCGAGCAGGTCGCCGCCGACCTCGGCGAGCGGGCCCGGTTCGCCGCGGCCGACGTGACCGACGAGGACCAGGTCGCCGCGGCGCTCGACGCCGCCCGGGAGCTCGGGCCGCTGCGGGTGGTCGTGAACTGCGCGGGGCTCGGCAACGCGCTGCGGGTGGTCAGCCGCAAGCACGGCGCGTTTCCGCTCGCGGCCTTCACGAAGATCATCAACATCAACCTGATCGGCACCTTCAACGTGCTGCGCCTCGGCGCCGAACGGATGATCACCCACGAGCCGGTGGGGGAGGAGCGCGGCGTCATCATCAACACCGCCTCCGCCGCCGCGTTCGACGGCCAGGTCGGGCAGGCTGCCTACTCCGCGTCCAAGGGCGGCGTCGTCGGCATGACCCTGCCGATCGCCCGCGACCTCGCCGAGCACCGCATCCGGGTGGTCACCATCGCGCCCGGCCTGTTCAACACCCCGCTGCTGGCCGGTGCCTCCGAGGAGGTCAAGGCGTCGCTGGGCGAACAGGTCCCGCACCCCTCGCGGCTCGGCGAACCCGACGAGTTCGGCGCGCTCGCCGAGCACATCGTCGCCAACCCGATGCTCAACGGCGAGGTCATCCGCCTCGACGGCGCCATCCGCATGGCCCCGCGCTGAGCGTCCGGTGGTGCGTGATCCGGCCTGCCCGCCGCGGGATCGCGGCGGGTGTGCTGCGGGCCCTCGGATGAGAGGGTCTCAGCACGCAGCGTCGAAGGTCGGGTCGCGCCACCCGGACGTACGGCCCGGCCGAGTCGTGCGGGACCACCCGGCGCCGCACGGCGAGCTACGAGCCGGAGGAGTCGCCGTGACCGATGATCAGAACCCGCGCCACGGACTCGCGCGCACCATGAGCACGCTCGCCAGGAACCTGGAAGCGGAATCGAGCGAGGAGGAGACCCTGGCCGGCATCGTGCGGTCCGCCGTCGGGACGGTGCCCGGGGTCGTCTCCGGCGGGATCACGCAGGTGCACCGGCGGAAGGTGCGGGCGCGGGTGCCGACGGAAGAACTGGTGCGGCTGTGCGACGAGGCGCAGCAGGAGCTGGGCGAAGGGCCGTGCCTGGACGCCATCTGGGAGCACGAGACCGTGCTGGTGGACGATTTCGCGACGGAGACCCGCTGGCCGCGCTTCGCGGAACGGGCGCACCGGCTCGGGGCGAGCAGCCTGATCTCGTTCCGGTTGTTCGTGCAGCAGGACACCCTGGGAGCGTTGAACCTCTACGGCGGCCACGACGTCCGCTTCGGCGAGGAGAGCCGCCTGATCGGTGAGATCTTCGCGGCGCACGCCGCGTTGGCGCTCTCCGGTGCGCGAGAACAGCGCCAGCTCGGCGAAGCGGTGGCGTCGCGGGACGGGATCGGCCAGGCGAAGGGGCTGCTGATGGCCCAGTACGGCATCTCCGGTCAGCGGGCGTTCGACCTGCTGGTGCGGGCGTCGAAGGAGGCCAACATCAAGCTGACCGAAGTGGCCGCCTGGGTGGTGCGCGAGCACGAGAACCCCGGCGATGCCCCCCGTCCCGCGACCGGCTCGGACCGCTCCGAGCGGTGATCGCGCCCGGCCTCGGTCAGTCCTCGTCGTCCAGCAACCGGTGGGCCAGGTCCTTCCACAGCGCCAGGTGCGGGTCGGTGGCGGGGGAGCGGTCCTCGAAGGCGTAGGGCATCGCCGCGCCGCGCATGCTGGTGAACAGCAACTCCCGCAGCAGCTCGTACCGCGGGTGCGCGCGCACCGCGGGGCCCCAGATCCCGTCGGTGGCCTCCCGGATCGCGGCGCGCAGCCCGCGCTCCTCCGGCAGCAGCGCCGCGGCCAGCGCCGGGTTGGTGCGCGCGGCCGTCCACAGCTCGATCGCCGCCCAGAAGTGTGGTTCCTGGAACGTCGCCCACAGCAGTTCGATGCACCGGTCCACCCGCGCGGGGCCGTCCGGTTCGTCGGCGAGCTTGTGCTCGGCGTGCACGCTGGTCTGCGCGAGCCGCGTGTTCGCCAGGTGCTGCGCGGCCGCCACCAGCAGTCCGTCCCGGGACGGGAAGTGGTGCAGCAGCCGCCCGCGCGACACTCCGGCCTTCGCCTGGATCACCAAGGTGGAGGCGCCCGCGTAGCCGTGCTCGATGAGGCAGTCCACGGCGGCGTCGAGGATCAGCGCTCTGCTGTCGGCGGTGCGCTCCTCGCGGGTGCGCGGTGCGCCGGGAGCCGTCGTCTTAGCCGTGCCGGACCGAACCACCCGGTCAGCGTACCCGGCCCGGAAAACCTCCCGGCAGGGAAGCAGTCGGCATTGACCGTCGTGGTGCGGCGGTGCCAGGCTCGGGCCGGGCCCGGTGCCCGCACCGGGTTCCGCCGTGGCCTCCGCCGCTTCGCCGGGCGGCGGAGGCCCGCGGCGTGGCCGAGGTTCGAGGAGGAACCGCCATGTACCCAGGTGCCCACGCCGCGACCGACCCGGACCGGCCCGCCGTGATCATGGCGGGATCGGGCGAGCGGTTGACCTACGGGGAGCTGGAGGAGCGGTCGATCCGGCTGGCGCACGCGCTGCGCGAGGCCGGGCTGCGCCGCGGCGACGTGGTGGCGCTGCTGACCGACAACACCCCGCCCGCGTTCGAGGTGTACTGGGCCGCGGTGCGCTCCGGGCTCTACGTCACCGCCGTCAACAGCCACCTCACCCCGGCCGAGATCGCCTACGTCGTCGAGGATTCCGGCGCGGGCGCGCTCGTGGTGTCCGCCGCCCTGGCCGCGGCCGCCGCCGAGGTGGCCGCGCTGGTGCCGGGGTTGCGGGTGCGACTCGCCTTCGGCGGCGAGGTCGCCGGGTTCGCCGACTACGAGGCCGCGCTGGCCCGCTGCTCGCCGCGGCCGCCGGCGGACCAGCCGCGCGGCGCGGACATGCTGTACTCGTCCGGAACCACCGGGCGCCCCAAGGGGATCCGCCCGGAACTGCCCGACCGGCAGGTGCACGAGGAAGGCGACGTGCTCACCCCGGTCGTCGCGCGGCTGTACGGGATCGGTCCCGGTTCGCGGTACCTCTCGCCCGCGCCGATCTACCACGCGGCGCCGCTGCGCTATTGCGCGTCCACGCACGCGCTCGGCGGGACCGTGGTGCTGATGGAGAAGTTCGATCCGGAACTGGCGCTGCGCTCGATCGAACGCCACCACGTCACGCACAGCCAGTGGGTGCCGACGATGTTCGTGCGGATGCTGAAGCTGCCCGCGCAGGTGCGCAACCGCTACGACCTCTCCAGCCACCGCGTCGCGGTGCACGCGGCCGCGCCGTGCCCGGCCGAGGTGAAGCGGGCGATGATCGAGTGGTGGGGGCCGATCCTGCTGGAGTACTACTCCTCGACCGAGGGCATCGGCATGACGTTCATCGATTCCGCGCAGTGGCAGCGGAAACCCGGTTCGGTGGGGCGCGCGGTGCTCGGTGAGCTGCGGATCTGCGCGGACGACGGCCGCGAGCTGCCGCCCGGCGAGGTCGGCACCGTGTACTTCGCCCGCGAGGAGCAGTCCTTCGAGTACTGGGGCGACGCGGCGAAGACCCGGTCCGCGCGGCATCCGGAGCACCCGGCCTGGGCGACGGTCGGCGACGTCGGTTACCTGGACGACGAGGGCTTCCTGTTCCTCACCGACCGCAAGGCGTTCATGATCATCTCGGGTGGGGTGAACATCTACCCGCAGGAGGTCGAGGACCTGCTGGCGCTGCACCCGCGCATCGCCGACGTGGCGGTGATCGGCGTGCCCGACGCGGAGATGGGCGAGTCGGTGAAGGCCGTGGTGCAGCCCGCGGCCGGTGCGGAACCGGGCCCGGAACTGGAGCGGGAGCTGCTGGAGTACGTGCGCGCCCGGATCGCGCACTACAAGGTGCCCAGCAGCGTCGACTTCCTCGCCGAACTGCCCCGCACGCCGACCGGGAAGCTCGTGAAAGGCGCCCTGAAATCCCGGTACGCGTCCGCGTGACCGTCACGCGGAGCCGGTCGATCTCGTTGACGGTCAGAGTTGACCGTTTTTCTCGGTGGGAGGAACACCATGCGTGACGCGGTGATCGTGGAAGCCGTCCGCACCCCCGTCGGCAAGCGCGGTGGCGCGCTGTCCGGAGTGCACCCCGTCGACCTGTCCGCCCAGGTCCTCGAAGCGCTCGTCGGCCGGGCCGGCCTCGACCCCGGCGAGGTCGACGACGTCATCTGGGGCTGCGTCGGCCAGGTCGGCGAGCAGACCCTCGACATCGCCCGCAACGCCGTGCTCGCCGCGGGCTGGCCCGACACCGTCACCGGCGTCACCGTCGACCGCCAGTGCGGCTCCTCGCAGCAGTCCGCGCACTTCGCCGCCGCCGGGCTCATCGCCGGGCACTACGACGTCGTCATCGCGGGCGGCGTCGAATCCATGAGCCGCGTCCCGATGGGCAGCGCCGCCCAGGGCGCCGACCCCTTCGGGACCCGACTGCTCGACCGCTACCTGGGCGACCCGCCGAACCAGGGCATCGGCGCCGAGATGATCGCCGAACGCTGGGGGTTCAGCCGCACCCGGCTCGACGAGTTCAGCCTCGCCTCGCACGAGAAGGCCGCCGCCGCGCAGGACTCCGGCGCCTTCGACGGCCAGATCCTGCCCATCACCGCACCCGACGGCACCGTCGTCGACCGCGACGAGGGCATCCGCCGCGGCGGCACCACCGACAAGCTCGCCGGGCTCAAGCCGGCCTTCCGCGAGGACGGCGTCATCACCGCCGCCAACAGCTCCCAGATCAGCGATGGTTCCGCCGCGCTGCTCATGACCACCAGCGAGAAGGCCGCGCAGCTCGGACTCCGCCCCCTCGCCCGCGTGCACACCGCCTCGCTCGCCGGGGACGACCCGGTCATCATGCTCACCGCGCCCATCCCCGCCACCCGCAAGGCCTTGCGGCGCAGCGGGATCGAGCTCGACCGGATCGGCGCCTTCGAAGTCAACGAGGCCTTCGCGCCCGTCCCGCTCGCCTGGCTCGCCGAGATCGGCGCCGACCCGAAGACCCTCAACCCGCTCGGCGGCGCCATCGCCCTCGGCCACCCCCTCGGCGCCAGCGGCGCGCGGATCATGACCACCCTGGTCCACCACCTGCGGGACACCGGAACGCGGTACGGGTTGCAGACCATGTGCGAAGGAGGCGGCCAGGCCAACGCGACGATCCTGGAGCTGGTCTGAGGTCCCACCGCCCGTCCCGCCCGCTTCCGCCGCGCGGCACCGGGGTGAGCGGTTCCCCCGCTGCCGGTTCCCCCGGTGCGGCCGCGATTTCTGCCGCAGGGCCAGGCGCGGCGACATCGCCGTCCTCGCGGGGGAACCGCTGCGAACCCGCGCCACCGGAGCCCCGGCCGTGCTCGTCCCGTTCGTCCGGAGGTGCCCGGCGCGGCGGCGGTTCGGGGGCTGGTCCCGAGACCGTCCGGTACCGCAGACTGGATCCGATCGTGGAATCGACCGGTCGGCGTGGACCGGGGAGGAGTCGCGGCATGGCGGATCGGGAGCGGTTGCTGGCAGGCCTGACCGGACCGGGCGGCGAGTTCGAACTGGTCGACGCCGAGGTCCGCGGCATCCCGATGCGGGTCTACGCGACCGGACCGCAGACCCTCCGCGACGTGCTGATCAGCACCGCCGCCCACGGCGACGCCGACTACCTGGTGTTCGGCGAGCAGCGCTGGAGCTACGCCGAACACCTGCGGACCGCCGCCGGGCTGGCCCGGAGCCTGCGCGCCGACTTCGGCCTCGACCCGGGCGACCGGGTCGCGATCGCGATGCGCAACTACCCGGAGTGGGCGCCGATCTTCTGGGCCGTGCAGGCCGCCGGACTCGTCGCGGTACCGCTGAACGCGTGGTGGACCGCGCCGGAACTGCGCTACGCGCTGGCCGATTCCGGGGCGCGCGTGCTGTTCGCCGACGCCGAACGGGTCGCCGAGCTCGCCCCCGACTTCGGCGACCTCGACGTCGTGCAGGTGCGCGGGGACGGCCCGCCCGAAGGGGTGCGCTGCTGGGCGGACCTGCTCACCGGCCTCGATCCGGTGGACTCGCTGCCGGACGTGGTGGTGGCACCGGACGACGACGCGACCATCATGTACACCTCCGGCACCACCGGACGCCCCAAGGGCGCCGTCGCCAGCCACCGCAACCACTGCACGAACCTGTGGAACATGGCGCTCGGCCGCCGTGCCGGGCAGCTCGCCGCCGGTGTGGAACCCGGCCCCGACGCGCGGATCGGGGTGCTGCTCACCTTCCCGATCTTCCACATCGCCGGCCTGTCCGGGATGTGCTCGGCGACCCTCGCCGGGGCGAAGATCGCCACCCTGTACCGCTGGGACGCCGACGAGGCCATCGACCTGGTGCGGCAGGAACGGCTCACCACGCTGGCCGGCGTGCCCACCGTGCTGCGCGACCTCGCCCGGCACGCCGACGGCGACCTGTCCACCGTGGAAGTGGTGAACATGGGCGGAGCGCCGATCCCGCCGGACCTGGTGGGGCTGGTGCACACCGCGTTCGCCCCGGACGTCGCTCCCGGCAACGGCTACGGGCTCACCGAGACCACCTCGGCGGTGGTGAACAACACCGGGCCCGAGTACGTCGAGCACCCCGACAGCGTCGGCCGCTGCGTCCCCGGCGCTCAGCTGCGCGTCGTCGACCCCGGCACCGAGCAGGACCTGCCCGACGGCGAGATCGGTGAGCTCTGGTTCCGCGGGCCCAACGTGGTGCGCGGCTACTGGAACGACCCGGAGTCCACCGCGGCCGCGTTCAGCGACGGCTGGTTCCGCACCGGCGACCTCGGGCACCGCACCGACGGGCGGGTGCACGTGGTGGACCGGATCAAGGACATCGTCATCCGCGGCGGCGAGAACGTCTACTGCGCCGAAGTGGAGGCCGCGCTGTTCGAGCACCCCGACGTCGCCGACGCCGCCGTGGTCGGCGTGCCGCACCGCGAGCTCGGCGAGCAGGTCGCCGCCGTGGTCCGGCTGCACGACGGCGCGAAGGCCGGGGCGGACGAGCTCCGCGCCCACGTCGGCGAACGCCTCGCCGCGTTCAAGGTGCCCGAGAAGGTGCACCTGCGCACCGGGCCGCTGCCGCGCACCAGCACCGGCAAGGTCCTCAAGCGCGACCTCCGCCGCGAACTCGCCCCCTGACGTCCCCGGGCGGCCACCCGGGTCAGGCCATCGGCGGGAGGTCGGAGATCGGCGGGACGTCCCGGTCCACCTTGCCGACCGAGGCCGCGCCGCCCGGCGAACCGAGCTCGGTGAAGAACTCCGCGTTCGCCTGCGTGTAGGCGGCCTGCTCGTCCGGCACGTCGTCCTCGTAGTAGATCGCCTCCACCGGGCAGACGGGTTCGCAGGCGCCGCAGTCGATGCACTCGTCCGGATGGATGTAGAGCATCCGGCCGCCTTCGTAGATGCAGTCCACCGGGCACTCGTCCACGCAGGAGCGGTCCAGCACGTCCACGCACGGTTCGGTGATCACGTAGGTCAACGGGGCCTCCGAACATCGGTTCCACCTGGCGGCCTCCCCGGTGCGGGCCCCGCTCAAACCTCCCGCTCAGCCGGTGCCGAGGTCCTCCAGCGCCGCCGAGATGGCCCGGTGGAACGTCGGGTAGGCCCAGATCTGCTGCCGCAGCACCGCCAGCGGCACCTCCGCGTGCACCGCCACCGACAGCGCCCCCAGCACCTCACCGCCGCCGGGGGCCACCGCCGTCGCCCCGACCAGCACGTCCCGGTCCGCGTCGGCCACCACCTTGACCAGACCGTCGTTGCCGGGGCCGTGGATGAAGCCGCGCGGCGTGGCGGGGAGCTGCGCGATGCCGGTGCGCACTCGGAACCCCCGCTCCAGCGCGGCGGATTCGGTGAGCCCGACCATGCCCACCTCCGGATCGGTGAACGTCACCGACGGCACCGCCCGGTAGTCGGCCGCGGTACCACCGGTGCCGAGCAGGTCGGCCGCCGCGATCGGCGCCTGGTGGACGGAGACGTGGGTGAACGCGCCGTGCCCGGTGACGTCACCGATCGCCCACACCCCGTCGGCGGCGCGCAACCGCCCGTCCACCGGGATCGTGCGGGCGTTCTCGTCGAGCCCGACCGCGCCGACGCCGAGCTCCGCCAGGTCGGTGCGCCGCCCGGTCGCCACCAGCAGCCGCCGCACCCGCACCGGCTCGCCCCCGTCGAACTCGACGCGGAACAGGTCCCCGTCGTGCGAGACGCGCCGCACCGCCGTTCCGGTGCGCACGTCGACTCCCTCGGCACGCAGCACCCGCTCCAGCACCGCGGAGGCCTCCGGTTCGGCCGGGCCGAGCACGCGTTGCCCGTTGTCGACGAGGGTGACGGCGCTGCCGAACCGGGCGAAGACCTGGGTGAACTCCAGTCCCACCGGCCCCGCGCCGAGCACCAGCAGCGAATCCGGCGCCTCCCGCGCCGCCACCGCCTCCCGGTTCGTCCAGTAGGGCGTGCCCGCGAGACCCTCCACGGGCGGCACCACCGGCTCGGTGCCCGGGTTGAGCACGATCCCCCGGCGCGCGTGGAAGGTCCGCGGCTGCGCGCCGCCGGTCACCGTCACCTCGCCGGGAGCGGTGATGCGGCCGCGGCCGCGCACCAACCGGCCGCCGGTCTTCTCGAACCGCTGCACCGCGGCCGCGTCGTCCCAGCCGGTCGTGGCCTCGTCCCGGATCCGGTCCGCGACCGGGGTGAAGTCGGGCCGCACCGTCGCGGAACCGGCCAGTTCCGGCACCCGGCGGGCCTCGCCGAGCGCGTCCGCGCCGCGCACCATCATCTTGGTCGGGATGCACGCGTAGTACGGGCACTCGCCGCCGACCAGCCGGGCCTCCACGGCCACCACGTCCAGCCCCGCCGTGGCCAGGCGCCCGGCGACGTCCTCCCCACCGGGCCCCATGCCGATCACGACCACGTCGACCTCTTCGGCTGCCATCCGTCGCTCCTCGTTCGCGTCGTCGTCCCGAGGTCCGGCGTCCCGGTCACCTCTGCCGCCCCCAGCGCACCACTGCCGCGCCGTCGCCGCACGCGCCTCGCCGCTGTCCTGCGACGAGTCGCGAGGGTGGCTACAACGGAACCATGGCCGACACCGACACCACCGAACTCGCACCCGGGCAGAGCGTCCCGCGGGACAACGGCGAACGGCTGGGGCGGTCCGCCGCCGGGCACCTCGTCCAGCTGCGCCGCCGCGTCGCCGAACCCGGCTTCGTCGTCACCACCGCGGCCGAGGACCGCGACGCGGTGCTCACCGCCGAGTGGGCGCACGCCAACGCCGCCTTCGACCGCCTCATGCGGGACGGCTGAGGCCGCGCTGCGCCGTTCGCCGCACCGCCGTGGGCGCCGTTCCGTGACCTGGGCGCAACCCAGGTGGAACAACCGGGGGGTGCACTGGGGTGCACGAACCTTGCCACGGTGCCCTCCAGAGGAGGCGGTGCAGCGATGATGACCTGTGCGAGTTGCCGCGAACCGATCCCGTCCTCCAGCCCGTCCGACGACTTCTGCCGCGAGCAGTGCCAGCTGTCCTGGTACGCCCGCCGCCTCAGCCCGGGGCTGGGCGGCACCGCGGTCGTCCCCGTTTCCCCGCTCGAACTGCGAGATCGACGCCACTCCGCCCCGGGCGCATAACGCCCGCTCGTGCCTATCCTGGTCGGTGCCCTGGTGTCCGCGGTGATCCACGAGGGAGGCCGGCGAGCGAGATGGCGATGCGCGTGTTCGTGGTCGACGACCACGAGGTGATCCGGCGGGGTGTGGCGGCCCTGGTGAAATCCGACCCCGAACTGGAGCTGATCGGCGAGGCGGCGTCCGCGACCGAGGCGCTGGCGCTGGTGCCGCAGCACGACCCGGACGTGGCGGTGCTCGACGTGCGGCTGCCCGACGGCAACGGCGTGGAGCTGTGCCGGGAACTGCGATCGCGGCAGCCGGGCCTGCGGTGCCTGATGCTCACCTCGTTCGACGACCACGAGGCGCTGCTGGACGCGATCCTGGCCGGGGCGTCGGGCTTCGTGCTCAAGGGCGTGGTGAGCGAGGAGCTGCTCAGCGCGCTGCGCACCGTCGGCTCCGGCCGCTCGCTGCTGAGCCCGAAGAAGACCGAGGCGATGCTGTCCTGGCTGCGCCGCGAGCAGGAGCGCGCCGACCCGCTGCGCGAGCTGACCTCGCGGGAGCGGGAGGTGCTGGAGCTCATCGGCGAAGGACTCACCAACCGCGAGATCTCGCAGCGGATGTACCTCGCCGAGAAGACCATCAAGAACTACGTGTCGCAGATGCTGGCGAAGCTGGCGATGCGCCACCGCAGCGAGGCCGCCGTGCTGGCCACCGAGCTGCGGCTGGATCGCGGCGCGCGCGGCAAGGGATGACCCGGTGACCGCCGACCCCGGGCGGGAGCGGCTGCTCGCCGGTCTGCGGGACCTGCGGGACGGCAACTTCCGCCGCAGGCTCGCGGTCGCCGGCCCGGACGCGGAGCTGGCCGCGGCGTTCAACGACCTCGCCGAGCGCAACCAGCGGCTCATCGCCGAACTGCGCCGGGTCACCGGCTCGGCGTCGCGCGGGGAGTGGCCGCGCCCGGCGGCCGCGTTCGGCGGCACCGGCGGCTGGCGGGAGGCCGAACGGGCCGTCGAGGAACTGCTGGACTCGCTGCTGCGGCCCGTCGGCGAGCTCAGCCGCGTCCTCGGCGCCGTCGCCGCCGGGGACCTGTCGCAGCGGATGCCGCGCCGCTCCGGGGAGCGGCTGCCCGGCGGGCTCGGCGACGTCGCCTCCCGGTTCAACGACCTGCTCGACCAGCTGTCGCTGTTCGCCTCCGAGGTGACGCGGGTGGCCCGGGAGGTCGGCAGCGAGGGCAGGCTCGGCGGTCAGGCGCAGGTGCCCGGCGTGGCCGGGACGTGGCGCGGGCTGACCGACTCGGTGAACCTGATGGCCGACAACCTCACCGCGCAGGTCCGCAACATCTCGCAGGTCGCCGCGGCGGTGGCGCGCGGCGACCTCAGCCAGAAGATCGACGTGGACGCGCGCGGCGAGATCCTGGAGCTGAAGAACACGCTGAACACGATGGTGGACCAGCTCTCCGCGTTCGCCGACGAGGTCACCCGCGTCTCCCGGGAGGTCGGTACCGAGGGCAAGCTCGGCGGGCAGGCGCGGGTGCCGGGCGTCGGCGGCACCTGGAAGGACCTCACCGACAACGTCAACCTGATGGCCGACAACCTCACCGCGCAGGTCCGCAACATCGCCGCCGTCGCCTCCGCGGTCGCGGGCGGCGACCTGTCCAAGAAGATCACCGTGGAGACCAAGGGCGAGGTCGCCGCGCTGGCCGCGACGATCAACGGCATGGTGGAGACCCTCGGTTCCTTCGCCGAGCAGGTCACCCTGGTGGCCCGCGAGGTCGGCACCGAAGGCATCCTCGGCGGGCAGGCGCGGGTGCCGGGCGTCGCCGGGACGTGGAAGGACCTCACCGACAACGTCAACCTGATGGCCCGCAACCTGACCAACCAGGTGCGCAACATCGCCCAGGTCACCACCGCCGTCGCCGGGGGAGACCTGTCCAAGAAGATCGACGTGGACGCGCAGGGCGAGATCCTGGAGCTCAAGACCACGATCAACACGATGGTGGATCAGCTGTCCGGGTTCGCCTCCGAGGTGACGCGGGTGGCCCGCGAGGTCGGCACCGAGGGCAAGCTCGGCGGCCAGGCGGAGGTCGCCGACGTCTCCGGCACCTGGCGGCGGCTCACCGAGAGCGTGAACCGGCTCGCCGGGAACCTCACCACCCAGGTCCGGGCCATCGCCGGGGTCGCCAACGCCGTCACCAGCGGTGACCTCACCCGGCAGATCACCGTGGAGGCCAGCGGCGAGGTCGCCGAGCTCAAGGACGACATCAACGCGATGATCTCGAACCTAGCCGAGACCACCCGCACCAACGAGGAGCAGGACTGGCTCAAGACCCACCTCACCCGGCTGTCCGGCCTGATGCGCGGCCGCGCCGAGCTGCACTCCCTCGCCTCGCTGATCATGACCGAGCTGGTGCCGCTGGTCTCCGCGCAGTACGGCGCGTTCTACCTGGCGCTGCCCGGTTCGGACGGTGCGCCGGAGCTGACCCGCACCGCCGCCTACGGGCTCCCGCACGCGGGCACCCCGGAGCGCTTCGAGCTGGGGCAGTCGCTGGTCGGGCAGGCCGCCGCGGACCGCACCACGATCCTGGTGCGCGAAACCCCGCCGGAGTACCTGCGGATCAGCTCCGGGCTGGGCGCGGCGAAACCGGTCGGCGTGGTCGTGGTGCCGGTGCTGTTCGAGGACGAGGTGCTGGCCGTGCTGGAACTGGCCTCGGTGCACGAGTTCAGCGCGCTGCACCTGGACCTGCTGCAACGGCTGCAGGAGACCATCGGGGTGGAGGTCAACACGATCCTCGCCAACACCCGCACCGAGGAACTGCTGGCCGAATCGCAGCGCCTCGCCCGCGAGCTGCGGGCCCGGTCCGAGCAGCTGGAGCAGCAGCAGAACGAGCTGCAGCGCTCCAACTCGGAACTCGCCGAGAAGGCCGAGCAGCTGGCCGCCCGCAACCGGGACATCGAGATCAAGAACAGCGAGATCGAGCAGGCCCGCCAGCAGCTGGAGGAACGCGCGGGCGAGCTCTCCCAGGCCTCGGCGTACAAGTCGGAGTTCCTGGCGAACATGTCGCACGAGCTGCGCACCCCGCTGAACAGCTCGCTGCTCCTGGCGAAGCTGCTCGCCGACAACGTCGACGGCAACCTCACCTCGCAGCAGGTGGACCTGGCCCGCACCATCCACGCCGCGGGCAGCGACCTGCTGGCGTTGATCAACGACGTGCTGGATCTGTCCAAAGTGGAGGCGGGGCGGATGACGGTGCTGCCGGAGGACGTGCCGACCGCCGAACTGGTCCGGCACCTGGACGCCCAGTACCGGCCGGTCGCCGAGGACAAGGGGCTCGAATTCACCGCCGTGGCGGGGGATTCGGTGCCCGCGACGATCCGCACCGACCAGAGCAGGCTGGAGCAGATCCTGCGCAACCTGCTGTCGAACGCGGTGAAGTTCACCGAACGCGGCTCGGTGCGGTTGCGCATCGACCGGGACCGCGGCTCCGGGCAGGTCGCGTTCTCGGTCGCGGACACCGGGATCGGGGTGCCCGCGGGCAAGCTCGGCCGGATCTTCGAGGCGTTCCAGCAGGGCGACGGGACGATCGTGCGCGAGTTCGGCGGCACCGGGCTGGGCCTGTCGATCAGCCGGGAGCTGACCGCGCTG
Source organism: Saccharopolyspora sp. 6V (assembly GCF_020176785.1). Taxonomy (NCBI): domain Bacteria; kingdom Bacillati; phylum Actinomycetota; class Actinomycetes; order Pseudonocardiales; family Pseudonocardiaceae; genus Saccharopolyspora; species Saccharopolyspora sp. 6V. Next base: position 13,629 of record NZ_JAIUKB010000170.1, read on the forward strand.
CTCGGCGGGCGGCTCGCCGTGGACAGCGAACCGGGCCGCGGCAGCACGTTCACCCTGCTGCTGCCGCCGGAAGGCCCCGATGCCGAGCCGGACGCCGAGGACGACCCCGCGCCTCCGGCGGCGATCGCCGGGCTCACCGCCCCGCCGGTGGCCGAGCTCGCCCCGAGCAGCGCGGAGGTGCACTTCGACGTGGCCGCCGAAGGCATCGATCCACCGCTGCTGGACTGGGAATCCACCGCCTCGTTCGGCGAGCTCACCGGCGCGGAACCCGGCGAGGGGCGCGACGCGGTGCCGCGGTTCACCGGCCAGCGGGTGCTGGTGGTCGACGACGACCCGCGCAGCGTCTACGCGCTCACCGCCCTGCTGGAGCAGCGCGGCCTGCGGGTGGTGCACGCGGACAACGGGATCGCCGGGCTCGGTGCGCTGCAGGAGAACGAGGACGTGGCGATCGTGCTGATGGACGTGATGATGCCGGAGCTCGACGGGGATTCCACGATCCGAACCATCCGGCGGATCCCGCGGCACCGGGGCCTGCCGATCATCGCGGTGACGGCGAAGGCAATGCCGGGGGACCGGGAGCGCAGCCTCGAAGCCGGGGCGACCGAGTGCGTGACGAAACCGGTGGACGCGGAGCGGTTGCTGCGGCTGCTGGCCGAGCAGCTCGGGCTCGACCCGGGACCGGGGCCCGGCCCGGGAGCCTGATCAGCGCTCGTCGTCGGTGGTGGGGAGCTCGGCGAGCTGTTCGCGCAGCCGCTGCGCCCAGACGAGGTCGCGGGCGAAGGTCGCGTCGAAGTGGTCGACGCCGTGCTGGTGCCGAGGTTCCGGTCCGGTGCTCATGGTGGGTCCAGCGGTTCGGGATTCCGGGGGTCGGGGATTCCGGCCCCGCTCGGGGGACTGACGAGGCCGGAAACGTCCAGCGTAGGCGCCGTGGTCCCGGTACCGGGAACCGGGGTCGCGGGTGCTCGCGGGCGCGGGTCGGTGCGCGTTGCGCCGAACGAATGAAAGATGAACGCTGTTCACGTTTCATGGTTGTGGGTGGACCGCCCGGTTCGTAGCTTGTGGCGCATGATCCGCTCGCTCGGCGCCGTCTGCGCGCTGTCGCTGGTCGCGTTCCCGCTCCCGCTCGCGCACGCCGCACCGCCGCCCGCCGAGGTCGCCCGCGCCGCAGCACTCGACGTACCCCGCGCCGATGCACTCGCCGACGTCCCCGGCGCCGCAGCGCCCGCGGACGTCCCCGGTGCCGCAGCGCCCGCGGACGTCCCCGGTGCCGCAGCGCCCGCGGACCCGCCCGGCGCCGCGGCGCCCGCCGACGCCGCCGCCCGCACCCTCACCCTCGTGCCGTCCGCGAACGGAGCGTCCTACCGCGACGGGCACGGCCGGGAGGTCGTGCTGCGCGGCTTCAACATCTCCGGCGAGGTCAAGCTCGCCGAGAACGGCAACCTGCCCTTCGCCGACACCGCGGACGCCCGCGAATCGGCCACCGCGCTGCGCGAGAGCACCGGCGCCAACGCCGTCCGCTTCCTGCTGTCCTGGGAACGGGTGCAGCCCGCCCCGGACCGCATCGACCACGACTACCTGCGCCAGGTCACCGAGCAGATCGCCGCGTTCGCCGACGCCGGGTTCTGGGTGCTGCCCGACTACCACCAGGACCTCTACTCCCGGCACCTGTTCCGGCCTGACAGCTGGTACACCGGCGACGGCGCACCGGACTGGGTCGTCGACGGCGGCGACTACCCGCCGGAGAGCTGCGGGATCTGCGTCCACTGGGGGCAGAACATGATGAACAACCAGGCGGTGAAACAGGCCAAGGCCGACTTCTGGCACGACCGCCGCATCCCCACGGAAGCAGGCCTGGTCGGTGTGCGGGAGGCGTTCCTGGACCAGGCCGAGATCACGCTGCGCCACCTGGCCACCCACCTCACCCCGGCCCAGTTCCAGCGCGTCCTCGGCTTCGACCCGATGAACGAGCCGCACGCCGGGGAACTCGACGACGGCCAGGACGCCGCCGAATGGGAACGCGACCTGCTGTGGCCGTTCTTCGAGGAGTTCCGGGCCGCGATGGACCGCGCCGGCTGGCAGGACAAACCTGCCTACGTCGAACCCGCGCTGTTCTGGAACAACAACGTGCCGTTCGTGCGGGAGCCCGGCGGGTTCACCGAGCTCGACGCGCTCGGCACCCGGTACGTGTTCAACGCGCACTTCTACCACGCCCTCGCCCAATCCGGGCTGTACGGGAAGGCCCGGGACGGGGAGAACTCCGCGGACTTCGCCGAGATCCGGGACCGCGCCGCCGACCTCGGCACCACCGGGTTCGTCTCCGAGTTCGGGCATCCGCTCGGCGGGAACACCGCCGAGAAGTTCCCGACCGTCCTCAAAGGCCTCTACCAGGGCATGGACTCCCGGCTGCCCGGCGCCGACTGGTGGCAGCGGCCCGCCGAATCCGGGCCGGTGCTCTCCGGAACCCAGTGGCAGTGGGACGTCTACCACGACAGGCACCACGAGGAGATGAACGGGAACCCGGAGAAGGTGCGGACCGACGCCGACGGGTGGAACGGCGAGGACTTCTCCGTCGTGCACCGCGACGACACCGGCACCCTCGGGCTGCGCGCCGACCCCCGGGTGCTGGACCGGCTGTACCCGCGGGCGGTGGACGGCAGCACGCTCGCGTTCAGCTACGAGGACCGCTCCCGCGACGGGGACACCACCCTCACCTGGAACCGGATCCCCGCCGAACTGCCCGCGCTGCGCGAGGTCGTCGGCGACGGGCAGCCCCCCGCGCTCGTGTGGCGGGACGGGCCGGGGACCGCGCCGACCGAGCTGCACCTGCCCGCGACCTTCGGCGAGCGCGCCACCACCGTGCTCTCCGACCTCGACGCGGACGCCGTTCGCCGCACCGAAGACTCCCGGCTGCTGCTGTCGGCGCCCGACGACCCGGGCGCGGTGCACGTCGCGCTCATCGCCAACGGCCCCGGCGCTCCCGCCCCCGACCGGCTCGCCGCGGCGCGGGCGGAACTCACCGGCTGGCTCCAGCACAACTTCCCCGGCTGAGCCGCGCGCCCGGCCGCGGACCCGCGTGCCGCGTACGCGCGAGCCGCGCACCCGCGAGGTGCGCGGCCCGCCGCGGTCACGCCGCGCCGATCTCCGCGGCGATCGCCTTCCCGAGGTCCGCGGTGCTCGCCGACCCACCCAGGTCCGGAGTGCGCACCGCGCCCGCCGCCAGCACCGACTCGATCGCCCGCACCACGTCCGCGGCGGCGTCCTGCTCGCCGAGGTGGTCCAGCATCATCGCCGCCGACCAGATCTGCCCGATCGGATTCGCCACCCCGCGCCCCGCGATGTCCGGCGCCGAACCGTGCACCGGCTCGAACGTCGACGGGAACCGCCGCTCCGGGTTGATGTTCCCCGACGGCGCCACGCCGATCGTGCCGGTCACCCCCGGCCCCAGGTCGGAGAGGATGTCGCCGAACAGGTTGCTCGCCACCACCACGTCGAACCGCTCCGGCGACATCACGAACCGGGCGCACAGGATGTCGATGTGGTCCTGGTCCACCGCGACCTGCGGGTGCTCTGCCGCGATCGCCCGGAACCGCTCGTCCCAGTACGGCATCGAGTGGTAGATCCCGTTCGACTTCGTCCCCGACGTGACGTGCGGTTTCCCGATCCGCTCGGCGAACTCGAAGGCGTAGCGCAGGATCCGGTCGGTGCCGTGCCGGGTGAACACCGCCGTCTGCAGCACCATCTCCGCCGGGGTGCCCTCGCCCTGGCGCCCGCCGAGCCGTGAGTACTCGCCCTCGGTGTTCTCCCGCACCACCCAGAAGTCGATGTCGCCCGGCGCCTTGTCCCGAACCGGCGGCGTCACCCCCGGCAACAGCCGCACCGGCCGCAGGTTCACGTACTGGTCGAACTCCCGGCGGATCGGCAGCAGCAGGCCCCACAGCGACACGTGGTCCGGCACGCCCGGGTAGCCGACCGCGCCGAGCAGGATCGAATCGTGGTCGCGCAGCCGGTCGATGCCGTCCGCCGGCATCATCCGGCCCGTCTCCCGGTAGGTCTCGCAACTCCAGTCGAAGTGCCGGTAGCGGAACTCGGTGCCGTACTCGGCGCGCACCGCGTCGAGCACGCGCAGCGCCTCCGGCATCACCTCGGTACCGATGCCGTCACCCGGCAGGACCGCGATCTCGTAGCTGGACATGCCGCCATCCAACGCGGATCTCGCGGCGGCGTCCAAGACCGGCTGCGCATCCGCTTGATAGGCGGTGCCTATCTCCCCAGTTCGTCTCGTCCCGGCGCCGGTTCCTCGCTCGCCGGCCCGAGCTCCTCCCTGGCCAGCGCCAGGTCCAGGAAGCGCTGCGCGGCCGGGGTGAGCGGGGCCGGGCGGTGGATCAGCGAGATCCGCAGCTCCGCCACCGGCTCCAGGTCCAGGACGCGGGCGCCCGCGGCCCGCGCGAACTCCGCCCACCCCGCGGTGAGCACGGCGATGCCCGTCCCGGCCAGCACCAGCGGCAGGATCGCCTCCCGGTGCGCGGTCTCCACCACGATCCGCAGGTCCACGCCCTGCGCGATGATCTCGTCCACCACGTGCCGCATCCGGTTCCCCTCCGGCGAGGTGATCACCCGCTGCCCCGCCAGGTCCGCGCGGCGCAGCACCGCGCGATCCGCCTCCCACGGCCCGCCGGGCGCGGTGACCACCACGAACCGCTGCCGCTCCACCAGGCGGGAACGCAGTCCCGGCAGCGCGAAGTCCTCCGCCGCCCCGATCAGCCCCAGCTCGCTGCGGCCACCGCGCACCAGGTCGGCGGCGTCCGACGGGGTGAACGCGGGCTGCACCGACACCAGCACGTCCGGGCACTCCGCGTGGAACCGGCCGATCATCGCGGTCAGCGGCTGCACCGACTGCGACGGCAGCACCGCCAGCTGCACCCGACCGGACCGCAGGCCCTGCACCGATTCGACGCTCGCCCGCGTCGTGTCCAGGTCGCGCAGCACTTGGCGCGCCGGTTCGAGCATCGCGCGGCCCGCCTCGGTGAGCACCGCCCGCCTGCCCAGCCGGTGGAACAGCGCCACGCCCACGTCCCGCTCCAGCGTCCGCACCGCCTGCGACAGCGAGGGCTGCGCGACGTGCAGGCGCTCCGCGGCCCGGTGGAACCCGCCCTCGTCGACGATCGTGACGAAGTACTCCAGCTGCCGCGCGTCCACCGTGCCTCCCGTTCCCGTCCTGACCCGTGCGCATCCTCCCTCCGCAGTGCGCCCGCGGCGAGGACCGGCTACCAACGGGGGATGGACCCCGGTACCGCGCTGCGGGAGATCGCGTTCCTGCTGGAACGCGCGGACGAACCCGCGTTCCGGGTGCGCGCGTTCCGCCGCGCCGCCGACGTCGTCGCCCAGCACGACGACCTCGAACGACGCGCCGCCGACGGCCGGTTGACCGAACTGCCCGGCATCGGCCGCACCACCGCGGGCGTCATCGAGCAGGCGGTGCGCGACCGCACCCCGGACTACCTGGCGCGGCTGCGTTCCGCCGCGCCCGAACCGGAGGAGGGCCGCGAGCTGCGGGCCCGGGTGCGCGGCGACTGCCACACCCACTCCGACTGGTCCGACGGCGGCAGCCCCGTCGCCGAGATGGCCCGCACCGCGCGGGACCTCGGCCACGAGTGGATCGCGCTCACCGACCACTCGCCGCGGCTGACCGTCGCGCGCGGGCTGAGCGCCGAACGGCTGCGTGCCCAGCTGGAGCTGGTGGCCGAGCTGAACGCCGAACTCGCCCCGTTCCGCATCCGCCCCGGCATCGAGGTCGACATCCTCGACGACGGTGGCCTGGACCAGGACCCCGGGCTGCTCGCCGAACTGGACGTGGTGGTGGCGAGCGTGCACTCCAAGCTGCGGATGCCGCGCCGCGAGATGACCCGCCGGTTGTGCGCGGCGGTGGCGAACCCGCAGGTCGACGTGCTGGGGCACTGCACCGGCCGGTTGCGCTCGAAGCGGCCGCCATCGGAGTTCGACCCGGACGAGGTGTTCCGCGCCTGCCGCGACCACGGCGTCGCCGTCGAGATCAATTCGCGGCCGGAGCGGCTGGATCCGCCGATGGAGTTGCTCGGGCGGGCCTTCGAGCTGGGCTGCCAGTTCGCGATCGACTCCGACGCGCACGCTCCGGGCCAGCTCGACTGGCAGATCCACGGGTGCGCCCGCGCCGAGCGCTGCGGCATCCCGGTGGAACGGATCGTCAACGCGGGCTGAGGTCGTGCCGAGGCGCTCGTCGGGCGTTCTCTCCCGGCGTGCTCGGCAGATGCTCGCCGCGGACCGGCCCGGCCTCGCTGCGGACCGGCCCGGCCTCGCCGAGGACCGTCCGATCTCGCCGCGGGCGGTCAGGCCACTTGGAACGAGCGCTTGGCCAGGCCCATCCAGTAGCCGTCGATGAGCTGTTCCGGCGGCGCCTCCGGGTCGGTCGCGGCACCGAGGGTGACGAACAACGGCGCGAAGTGCTCGGCCGTCGGGTGCGCGTACGGCATCCCGGGGGCGTGGTCGGCGTAGGCGGCCAGCTCGTCCACGGCGCCGCGGGTCAGCGCCTCCCCGGCCCACAGGTCGAACTCCTGCGACCAGGTGGGCGCGGCGGCGCGCGGGCTCGGGTCGGTGAGGAACGGCAGCCCGTGCGTGGTGAACCCGGAGCCGATGATCAGCACGCCGTCGTCGCGCAACGGCCGGAGCCTGCGCCCGATCTCCAGCAGCCGGGTCGGGTCCAAGGTGGGCAGCGACATCTGCAGTACCGGGACGTCGGCGTCCGGGTACATCACGGTCAGCGGGACGTACGCCCCGTGGTCGAGCCCGCGTCGTGGCAGGTGCGCGACCGGTTCGGCGTCCGGCATCAGCGCGGCGACCTGCGCGGCGAGCTCCGGGGCGCCCGGGCTGCGGTACTCGGTGCGGTAGTAGCGCTCGGCGAAGCCGGTGAAGTCGTAGGTCAGCGGCGCCCCGGTGTCGGTGGCACCGAGCATCAGCGGCGCGGACTCCCAGTGCGCGGAGATCACCAGGATGGCGCGCGGGCGCGGCAGGGCGGCGCTCCACCCGGCCAGCTGGCCGGTCCACAGCTCGTCGTCGACCAGCGGTGGCGCTCCGTGGCTGAGGTAGAGGGCAGGCATCGGCCCGGGGTGCGGTGCGGTCATCGCCGACTCCTTTGATTGAAGCTTCAAATATTAGGATAGGCAAAGCCGCAGGTCGACTCAACCGGTCTGACAGACTGGTCCGGTGGACGAGCCGCGCTGGTTGACCGACGAAGAGCAGAAGGCATGGCGCCAGCTCGCGATGCTCATGACCCTGCTGCCGCCCGCGCTCGACTCCCAGCTGCAGCGCGACTCCGGCGTCACGCACTTCGGCTACTGGGTGATGGCGATGCTCTCCGAGCGCCCCGACCGGTCGCTGCGGATGAGCGACCTCGCCGCCCGAGCCAGCGCCTCGCCGTCCCGCGTCTCGCACGTGGTGGCCCGGCTGGAGAAGAACGGCTGGGTGCGCCGCGCCCGCTCGGACCGCGACGGCCGCAGCAACCTCGCCGAGCTCACCGACGCCGGGTACCGCAAGGTCGTCGAAGCCGCGCCCGGCCACGTCGAGCGAGTCCGCGACCTCGTGCTCGACGCGCTCACCGGACCGCAGGTCCAGCAGCTGGGGGAGATCTGCGGCGCGATGCTCCGCCGCATCGACCCGGACGGCTACAAGGGCACCCGCCCCCTCACCGACTGACCGCGGAGAGGCTGCGCCCGAAAGACGCCGGAGCCTGCCGGGACAAGATCGAAAATGCGTGGGTTCGGCTTGGAGGGCCGCAGGTTCTCGTGTGCGAGCACCCCGTGGTGGAGCTCGTTTCGCGTCGGCCATCCGTTGTAGGAGCCGGTGGCCGGGGTGGATGACTCGAACGCGCTTCGGGTTCGGGGCCGGTCGTGGACTGGGAGTGATGCGCCCGCGGAGGCGTCGTCGTCCGGCGCGTCGGCCGCGGGGGGGGGGGGGGGGGGGGGGGGGGGGGGGGGGGGGGGGGGGGGGGGGGGGGGGGGGGGGGGGGGGGGGGGGGGGG
>NZ_JAIUKB010000171.1:0-21255 GCF_020176785.1 Saccharopolyspora sp. 6V
CCGCGCCTCGCCGATCCGGCAGCCGCCGAACCACCCGCCCCGCCCCTGAGCGGTCCGCCCGAGCCCGCCCGGCGGACGCGCCTTCCGATCAGCCGGTGCGGATCAGCGGCCACAGCCGGGACCACGGCCGCACCGGGTCCGAGTACCGGAGCACCGACACGCCCTGCGCGAGGTTCACCACCGGCCCGGTCCGCACCCGCGCGATCGGAGTGCGTTCGGCGAAGTGCGGCGCGAGCGGCTCGGCGGCCCCCACGTACAGCAACACCGTGGCGCCGTCCGGCGGAGCACCGAAGTACCAGTACCCGCGGTTCGGGCTGTGCACCGGAGGCAGCCCGGCCGCCGGCCCGAGCACGTCGAGCGCCGCCGCCAGGTGGTAGGTCTCGGCGACGAGCGCGGTCCGCCGCCGCTGCTCCGGCGGCAGCGAGCGGTAGGCGGCCGCGACGGTCGCGGTGAGCTCCGGCCACCCCGTCTCGTACATCCGGCTGTAGGGGGCCAGCTGCGGGTGCCGGGCCGCCACCGGCAGCGGGGCGAGCGGCAGCAGCGCCAGCGGCAGCACCGCCGAGACCGCGAACGCGGGCCCCACCACCCACGACCACCGCGCGGTCCGCCGGTGCCGGAGACCGACGGCGCCCGCGGCGAACAACAGGCCGTAGAGCCCCGAGAGGTAGTTCGGCCGTCCCGAGGCCAGCAGGTGGAACGCGGCGAGCAGCAGCACCGCCCAGCCGAGGAACCGCACGGGCCGCAGCCGTTCGTCCCGCAGCAGGCACCACGTCCCGAAGCAGCACAGCGCGGCCCCCACCACGGGCCCGGCGTAGAGCAGCACCGCGGGCAGCAGCAGGAGCCGGTCGGTCTCACCACCCACCACGCCCGCCATGTCCACCGCGGGCCAGCCGTGCGCGATCTGCCAGGCCAGCGCCGGTGCGGCCGCCACCGCGGCGAGCAGCGCACCGGCCCACAGCGCGGGGCGCCGCAGCAGCTCGCGCGGGCCGGAGATCAGCACCCCGAGCAGCAGCGCCGCGCACAGCAGCACGATCTGGAACTTCGTCTGCACCCCGACGGCGGCGACCACCCCGGCGAGCAGCAGCAGCCGGTCCCGCCGGATCCCGGCCCGGTGCAGCCGGACCCACCGCGCCACCGGCCACAGCAGCGCGAGCCACTGCGCGGGCTCCAGCGTCGCGGCGGCCAGCCAGTGCCCGCTCAGCAGCAGCCACGGCGACAGCGCGCACGCGGCGGCGGCGATCACCTGGGCGCGCCGGTCCGCGCCGAGCTCGCGGGCGAGCAGCGCGGTGCCCGCGATGCCGAACGCGGCGATCAGCGCGGCGGGCAGCCGCAGCGCGAGCAGCGAACCGGGCGCGACGGCGTCGATCGCGGCGGCCAGCAGCGGCACCAGCGGCTGCTGGTCCATGTAGCCCCAGTCCAGGTGGTGCTTCCCGGCGGCGATGAAGTACAGCTCGTCGGACAGGTACCCGTAGCGCCCGCTGACCAGGAGCAGCAGCAGCGCGGCGAGTCCGGCGAGCAGCAGCACCGGCCCGCGCGCGAACGGCGGTGGCCCGGTGTTCTCCCCGCCGGTCGCGGCGCACGTGGGCTGCTCGGTCGGCGCTGGCACCCGTTCCCCCTCGTCGACGGCGGCCGGTGGACGTCCGGCGCGGCGCGAGTCTAGGCGCGGTGGGGGTGCGGGCGCGGCGACCCGCCCGGCGTGGTCAGCGGGCCGGTTGCCAGGGATGCGCGAGGAAGGTGCGCCACGCCAGTTCCCACGGGAACCGGTGCAGGTGGGCCGCACCGGTGCCGGGCTCGTGCTGCTCGTAGACGTCGGGCCCGGCGAGCACCTCGACGCCCCAGCCGCCGAGGCTGCGCATCGCCTCCCGCACGGCGGGGAACGCGATCTGCGCCCGGTTGGAGAACGGCATCGCCACCACCGGCTGCCGCTTGCCGACGGCTTCCACCAGCAGCCCCAGCGGCAGCGTGTCGGAGATGCCCGCCGCCCACTTCGCGAGGCTGTTGCAGGTGATCGGCGCGGCGATCATGCCGTCCGCGGGCGGCAGTTCGTCGGCCGCGGCGGGGTCCTTGTACTCGCTGCGCACCGGGTGCCCGGTCTTCGCGGCCAGCGCCTCGACGTCGAGGAACCGCCTGCCGTCGGGGGAGGTGACGACGCACACCTCCCACCCGTCGGCCTGCGCGAGTTCCACCAGCCGCCCCACGTCGCGCGCCGCGGGCGAGCCCATCGCGAGTGCGTACAGCACGGGTCTGCCGTCGTCGAGCACGGTGCCGCTCACCGCCGGATGCCGCACCAGGCGGCGAAGTGGGACAGGCTGTTCGTGGAGCGGGCGTCGCTGGCGGCCAGCGACTGCACCGTCTCGTGCACCTGCGGGTGGTACCGGGTCAGCTGCGGCGCGATCCGCCGCGCGGTCTGCAGGCACTCCAGCGAGCGCCGCCGGTCGCCGTGCAGCAGCCAGCCCCGGGAGAGGTCGATCCAGTAGTGCCCGCTGCGGCTCGGCGCGGTGTGCTCGGGCAGCTCCACGGTGGCGGCCCTGGTGACCGCGGTGGTGCCGTCGGCGAGCTCGACCGGTACGGCGACGCCGTGGATGTCGACGTTGGTGGCACCGAACTTGGTGCCGTAGTGGTTGGCCTCGTCCTGGCCGTCGACGACCATCGCGCGGGCCTCCCGCAGGTGCTCGTCGGCGAGGTCGGCGTCGGCGGTGCGCGCGGCCATGATCGCGGCGCGCAGGTGCACCGCGCCGCGCACCGCGGAGGTCGCCGGGGTCTCCGGCTCCGACCCGATCAGGCCCAGCGACCGGTCCAGGGAGCGCAGCCCGGCGTTGTAGGAGCCGTCGAACAGCAGGACCAGCGCGTGGTTCCACTCGGCCACCGAACCGCGCACCGGGTCCGCGCCGCGGGCGGAGGCGGCCCGCGCCCGCTCGTCGGCCAGGTGGCACAGGTCGAGGTGCCCCAGCCGGTACAACGCGATCATCGTGTAGGAGTACGCGGTCGCGAGCAGTTCGTGCACCGCGGGGACGTCCGGGTGCGCCCGCACCGCGTGGTGCAGGTGCCGGAGCACGTCGGGCAGCGCCTGCACCGCCTCGGCGTGCCGGGTCCGCCGGTCCCACTCCTTGATCCGGGCCACATCGGCGCGCAGGTCGGCGATGCTGCGCGGGTCGGTGTCCAGCTGCGGGTCGTCGCCCTCGACCAGCGCCTGGCGCAGCGCGGGCACGCCCGCCTGGTCCGAGGACGGCCCGGCGAGGCGGCTGTGGTGCGGTTGCTCGGTGAGGTCGGTGATGTTGATGGACAGCGCTCGCGCGACGGCGGCCACGAACGAGTGGCTGGCCGCGCGCTCACCGCGCTCCACCTTGCGCAGCAGCGAATAGGAGACCGCCGCCCGCACCGACAGCGCCCGCTGCGTCACGCCGTGGATCTTGCGGAGTTCGGCGATGCGGGAACCGATCCGAGTCGGATTGTCGGTTTCGACGTCGTCGCCGGGACCCTCCGGTGCGAGGTCGGTTTCCATGCCGTTTCCGTGCGTCATGCTGTCTTCCCCCTTGTACGCCCCGCTCACGAAACCTGATCGGCCGCGGGAGGGCAATCGGAACTCGGCGGGTGTGGCGATTGTGTGGCACTCCGATATCCGATTTCGGTCCACTGTCAGCCTATGCGATCAGCAGCTGAGAATCGGCGCGCATTCCTCGATTCCCGCCCGGACGGCGCGGGAGAGGACACGACGAAGGGGGGTGTGGCGGCGTCCGCGGTGCGAGCCTACCCGGAGCTGGCGGGTCTCAACGACCTGCGAGCGGCGGGGTGGTCCTTCCGCGCCGTCGCGGACGACGAGGGGGAGATCGGCGGTCTGGTCGGCTGGCGGGACACCGCGACCTGCATGGACGTGCTGTGGATCTTCGGTCAGGACGAGTGCCGCGCGGCGCGGATCATGCCCGCCGCCACCGCGGCGCCGGGGGAGTTGGTGTGGAGCCGGACGGGGGATCTGGCGACCTGCGTGGCGGCCCTGCTGGGCCTGCCCGGGGCCTGACCGGAGCATCCGGTTCCCGAACGTTCGTGGACGACCCGGCCATGGGGGTGGCCGGGTCGTTCGCTTTCCGCGGCGCTCGCGCGGCGCTACCTACTAACGACTTCACTCGTTGGAACTAAGACGTCCGCTCCCCGGTTCCTACTTCGGGGGAATGATCGGCGTCACACCGATCAATTGCGCGACTCTTCTCGTGGACGTTCTCGCGGCCCCGGCTGAATGGTCGCGCGGCGTTATTGGCCTGGCCCGCGGTCGAGGGGTCGGATCGTATTCTGGTCGAGGAGTCGGGGCAATTGTGGAAATGCGAGATAAATGCGCCGGAACAACCGTGCCGCGGAGCGTTCCGGTCAGTTCGAATCGAATTCCCGCGATGCTCTCCGGAATGGTGCCGCCGGACCCGCCGGAGCGTTGGCGGAGGGCCGGTCGCCGTGGATCGATCGTCCCGCCGGTGGCGCGCGACGCGTCGGTCGGTGCAGCGGCGCCGCTGCGCCCGCCGAGATGTGCCGGACGTCCGGACCGGACGGCTTCGCGGCAGGTCGCGGGCGGGGCGGGTGGAGTGCCGCGCGGGCTGCCGCCCGGGTGCACGGCGGCGGCCGAATGCCGTCGGGCCCGAGATGTCCGCCGATGCCGGTATCGTGCGGCGTGTCGCTCCGGAATACCGGGGTGTCGCGCCGCGGACTCACCACGGGTGACCGGTCGGTGACGGTGCGCTGGACCATTCCGCGCGAGGTTTCGGCCCGGCGGGAATCGGGCGGGGAGGGCGCCTTCCGCCGAGGCGTCCTGATCGGGAGCGGGTGGGCCCGCGCCGTTTCGCCGCAAGGGCGCTCTTGTTTTACCCGGGAGTAGTGAATCGTCGCCGGGAAGACGCGCGGAGAACAGCTGCGGAATTCACGTCGACCGGCCCGCCGAGCGCGTCTCGCCCTTGAGTCCCCCGGGTGATCGGCGTAGGAACACCACGCCGAGCTGTATCGTGCGTCACAGGGCGGCCGAGAGGCTCGCGGGCTGGCCCGCGGCCGGAAGGGGAACGGGTGCAGGTGTGAGTACGAACGGGCACCAGCCTCCGCAGCGACCGGAGGCCGGTCCGGCCTCGAACGGCTCGGGGGAACCGCCGCGCAAGCTCAACCGCGTGGTGATCCGCTTCGCGGGCGACTCCGGCGACGGCATGCAGCTCACCGGCGACCGCTTCACCTCGGAAGCGGCGGCCTTCGGCAACGACCTGGCGACGCTGCCGAACTTCCCGGCCGAGATCCGGGCTCCCGCGGGCACGCTGCCCGGGGTCTCCAGCTTCCAGCTGCACTTCGCCGACTACGACATCCTCACCCCCGGCGACCGGCCCGACGTGCTGGTCGCGATGAACCCGGCGGCGCTGAAGTCGAACCTCGGCGACCTGCCGCCCGGCGGCACCCTCATCGTCAACACCGACGAGTTCACCAAGCGGAACCTCACCAAGGTCGGCTACGCGCAGAACCCGCTCGAATCGGGCGAGCTCGAACCGTACGTGGTCCACCTGGTGCCGATGGCGGAGCTGACCCGCGGCGCGGCCGAACCGGCCGGGGTGGGGCGCAAGGACGCCGAACGGGCCAAGAACATGTTCGCGCTCGGCCTGCTCTCCTGGATGTACCACCGGCCCACCGAGGGCACCGAGCGGTTCCTGCGGGAGAAGTTCGCGAAGAAGCCCGACATCGCCGAGGCGAACGTGCTCGCGTTCCGCGCCGGCTGGAACTATGGCGAGACGACCGAGGCGTTCGCGGTCACCTACGAGGTGGCGCCCGCGACGCTGCCGAAGGGCACCTACCGGCAGATCACCGGGAACGCGGCGCTCGCCTACGGGCTGGTCGCGGCCGGGCAGCGCAGCGGGCTGCCGGTGTTCCTCGGCACCTACCCGATCACCCCGGCCTCGGACGTGCTGCACGAGCTGGCCAAGCACAAGAACTTCGGCATCACCACCTTCCAGGCCGAGGACGAGATCGCCGGGGTCGGTGCCGCCCTCGGCGCCTCCTTCGGCGGTTCGCTGGGGGTGACGACGACCTCCGGGCCGGGTCTGGCGCTGAAGTCGGAGACCATCGGGCTCGCCGTCACCCTGGAACTGCCGCTGCTCGTCTGCGACATCCAGCGCGGCGGCCCCTCCACCGGGCTGCCCACCAAGACCGAGCAGGCCGACCTGCTGCAGGCGCTGCACGGCCGCAACGGTGAATCCCCGGTGCCGGTGCTGGCCCCGCGCTCCCCGGCGGACTGCTTCGAGGTGGCGCTGGAAGCCGCCCGGATCGCGCTGGCCTACCGCACCCCGGTGCTGCTCCTGTCCGACGGCGCGGTCGCCAACGGCTCCGAACCGTGGCTGATCCCGGACATCACCGCGCTGCCGGACCTGCGGGTGCGGTTCGCGACCGGACCGAACGCGCCGGACGGCTCCGGCGAGTTCTGGCCGTACGTGCGCGACCCGGAGACCCTGGCCCGCGAGTGGGCGGTGCCGGGCACCCCGGGCACCGAGCACCGCATCGGCGGGCTGGAGAAGGCCGACGGCTCCGGCGCGATCTCCTACGACCCGGACAACCACGACCGGATGGTGCGGCTGCGCCAGGCGAAGGTCGACGGCGTCGAGGTGCCGGAGCTGGCGGTGGACGACCCGTCCGGCGAGGCCCGGGTGCTGGTGCTCGGCTGGGGCTCCTCGTACGGGCCGATCGGCGCCGCCTGCCGCCGCGTCCGCGGACTCGGCATGCCGATCGCGCAGGCGCACCTGCGCTACCTGAACCCGATGCCGGCGAACCTCGGCGAGGTGCTGCACCGCTACGACCGGGTGATCGTGCCGGAGATGAACCTCGGCCAGCTCGCGATGCTGCTGCGCGCCCGCTTCCTGGTGGACGTGCACAGCCACACCAAGGTCGCGGGCCTGCCGTTCCAGGCGGAAGAACTCCAGAACGTGCTCACCGATGTGCTGCGAGGGGTGTCTGCGTGACCACCACGGACCTCGGACTGCCGGAGCTGGGCGGCCTGCACGGCGTGCCCACCAGCGACGAGAAGCAGACCGCGAAGGACTACAAGTCCGACCAGGAGGTGCGGTGGTGCCCCGGCTGCGGGGACTACATCGTGCTCAACGCGGTGCAGAGCTTCCTGCCGACGCTGGGGCTCAAGCGGGAGAACATCGTGTTCATCTCGGGCATCGGCTGCTCCAGCCGGTTCCCGTACTACATGAACACCTACGGGATGCACTCCATCCACGGCCGCGCCCCGGCCATCGCCACCGGGCTCGCCACCCAGCGGCCCGACCTGTCGGTGTGGGTGGTGACCGGGGACGGCGACGCGCTGTCCATCGGCGGCAACCACCTGATCCACGCGCTGCGGCGCAACGTGAACCTGAAGATCCTGCTGTTCAACAACCGGATCTACGGGCTGACGAAGGGCCAGTACTCGCCGACCTCTGAGGTCGGGAAGGTCACCAAGTCCACGCCCGCCGGGTCGCTGGACACGCCGTTCAACCCGGTGTCGCTGGCGCTGGGCGCGGAGGCGAGCTTCGTGGCCCGCACCCTCGACTCGGACCGGGCGCACGTCACCGAGGTGCTGCGGGCCGCCGCCGAGCACCGGGGCAGCGCGCTGGTGGAGATCTACCAGAATTGCCCGATCTTCAACGACGGCGCGTTCGACGTGCTCAAGGACGCGGAGGAGAAGCAGCGGCGGCTCATCCCGCTGCGCCACGGCGAGCCGATCGTGTTCGGCCCGGAGAGCGCGCGGCAGGCGGTGGTGCGCGGGCCGGAGGGCGAGCTGCGGATCGCCGAGCACGACGCGGTGGACGCCGGGGACGTCGTGGTGCACGACGCCGAGCGGGCGGACAGCTCGTTCGCCTACGCGCTGTCCCGGCTGGGCGGGGTGGACCTGGACCCGACGGTGACCGGGGTGTTCCGCGCGGTGTCCCGCCCCACCTACGACGACGCGGCCCGGGCCCAGGTCGCGGCCGCCGCGGAGAACGATCCGCCGGACCTCCAGCGGCTGCTCACCGGCAACGACACCTGGACGATCTGACCGCCCGCCGCGGCTTCGGGCCGGACGAGTTCACCGGGGTCGCTTGCGGGCGACCAGGGCGTCGATCAAGCGGGGCAGGTGTTCCCCGGACAGCCACAGGCTCAGCAGCAGCACCGTCCACGACGCCCCCAGCGCCCAGCCCGCCAGCACGTCGGTCGGCGAGTGCACCCCCAGCACCACCCGGCTGAACCCGGTGATCACGACCGCGAGGACCGCTCCGGCGAACACCGCGCCGCGCGCCCAGCGGGAGCGCAGCAGCCGCAGCCCGAACGCGCCCAACATCAGGTACAAAGCCGCCGCGTGCGCCGAATGCCCGGACGGGAAGCCGAAACCGTCCTCGACGACGAGCGCGTCCACCACCTGCGGCCGCGGCCGCGCGATCATGATCTTGAACAGGTACACGGCCAGGCCCGTCCCGGCTGAGGACACCGCCAGCAGCACCAGCGGCCCCCACCGCTTCCGGGTGAGGCCGATCAGCACCCCGATCGCCAGGCTCACCGGCAGCACCACCAGCACGTCCCCGAGCCAGGTCAGCACCGACAGCGCCCCGACCAGCAGTCCGGACCGCAGCCCCAGCGACACCCGCAGCAGGTGCTCGTCCACCCGCAGCACCGGCCCGCCCTGGTAGACCTGCTCGGCGAGCCCGGCGAAGCACCACACGCCGAACGCGCTCAGCAGCAGCCCCACCGGGATCGGCAGCCACGGGTAGGCGGCGATCAGGTCGCGCACCCCCGCGTGCCGCGCCGGGGGCTCGTCCCGCTCGTCCTGGTCCTCGGTGTCGGGGCGGGAGGCCGCGGCCACTGCTCAACTCCTCGCGTGCTGGTCGGCCGGTGCGCGACCGGCTGGGGGATTCGCCCGATCCTACCGATCAGCGCGCGGCGGACCGGTGATCAGGCACCGCCGGTGGTGCGCCGGACGACGCGGGCGGCGACCTCGCGCAGCTTCACGTTGTGCCGCTGGCTCTGCTCCCGCAGCAGGTCGAACGCCTCGTCCGCCGTGCAGCCGCGCTGCGCCATCAGGATCCCCTTGGCCTGGTCGATCTCGGCGCGCGAGGTCAGCGCCTGCTGCAGCTGGTCGCTCAGCTGCTGCTTGTCGGCGTGCTTGAGCAGGCACCACAGCCCGGTGGCGGCCAGGTCGGCGATGAGCCTGCCCAGCAGGAAGTCCTCGTCGTAGGAGTGCGGCGCCTTCGCGTAGTAGCTGACCACGCCGAGCGGCCGGTCCCCGACGAACATCGGCGCCGCGCAGCAGGACCCGACGCCCCGCTCGGCGGCCGCCGCCGCGAACTCCGGCCAGCGCGGCTCGTCGGCGGTGTCGGCGACCACGACCGCGGACCGGGCGGCCAGGGCTTCCGGCACCGGACCGGTCCCGGCCGCGTACTGCGACTGCTCCAGCGCGTTGTGCTCGGCGAGGTGCGGCACCAGCGACACCGGGTGCCCGTCGCGCAGCACCGTGACCCCGCACGAGCCGGTCGGTTCGTGCGCGCGCACCGCCAGCATCGCGGTCTCCCACACGACCTCGTCGACCGCGTCGGTGGAGAGCACGATCGACGGCAGTTCGCTCAGCGAACCGACCAGCGCGGGCACCCCGCTCGTGACGGGTTCGTTCTCGGCTTCCCGCTGCGCCACGGCATCGCTCCCGCTGCTCGGCATCACCTGGACCCGGACCAGTATCCCCGAGGCGCCTCGTGCATCCGCGGTACCGGAACTCACCCGCGCGACCGGTCCGCGCCCGCCCGCGCCGTGCGACGGTCCGCCGAGGACCGCGACGAGGAAGGCGGCCGGCGATGACCCGGACAGAGCGCACAGCCACCCGGCAGCGGGTACCGCACTCGTTCCCGTACGTGCTGATGTACCACTCGGTGTCCGAGTACACCGACGACCCGTACCTGGTGACCGTGGACCCGGCGCGCTTCGAGCGGCAGCTGCGCTGGCTGCGGGCCCGCGGCTGCACCGGGGTGTCCATGCGGGAGCTGCTGGCGGCGCGGCGGGCCGGGCGGGCCCGCGGGCTGGTGGGGCTGACCTTCGACGACGGCTACACCGACTTCGCCGAGGTGGTGCACCCGCTGCTGCGGCGCTTCGGCTGGACGGCGACGGTGTTCGTGATCTCCGGGATGCTCGGCGGGCACAACCGGTGGGACCCGGCGGGCCCGCGGAAACCGCTGATGACCGAGGAACAGGTCGCGGAGGTCGCCGCCGCCGGGATGGAGATCGGCTCGCACAGCGTGCAGCACCGCAGGCTCACCGAGCTCGAACCGGCGGAGCTCGCCGCGGAGGTCGGCAAGAGCCGCCCGGTGCTGCAGGCCATCTCCGGGCAACCGGTGGACGGCTTCTGCTACCCGTACGGCGCGGTGGACGCGGCCGTCGTCGCCGCCGTCCGCGAAGCGGGCTACGGGTACGGCTGCGCCATCTGGCGCTCCGCGTCGTCCGGGACGCACGCGCTGCCCCGGACCTACGTCGGCGACCGGGACGGGACGCTGCGGCTCGATGCGAAGCGCGTCCGGCACGTGCTCGCCGCCGACTCGGGAATCCTGCGGTTTCGGTAGGGGCGCTACCGCCGTTGGGGGAGCGGTCCGGGCCCGCTGAGCTGCGAGTCTGAAGCCCGCAGCGAACCGACCGGCGCGGCGGATCGAGGTGGGGGCCGAGACCGCCGCGCCGGACGCGGCGACACCGGGCACCGGCGGGCGGAGCACGCCCCGGGCCCGGCAGGGGGACACGCGCAACCGGGGGAGGAAACGTGACCCAGCATCACCTCGCGCTGGCGGTCAACGGGCGGGAACGCCAGCTGTCCGATCGGCTGGTGGCCTACCAGGACCGGTCGGAGGAGGACGCGGTCCGCCGCGTCGCCGGGCTCGACGCCCCGCTGCCGGGCACCCGGCAGGAAGCGGTGGTGATCCTCGGACTCGGGTACGTCGGGCTGCCCACCGCCTGCGGGCTCGCCGCCCGCCGCTCCCGCGTCGTCGGCGTCGACATCAGCGAGCAGCGGCTGCGGGACATCGCCGACGGGGACGTGGACCTGCCGGAGGGGGAGCGGGCCGTGCTGCACGAGGCGCTCGGCGACGGGACGCTGCGGCTCGCCGAGGACCCGTCCGCGCTGGCCGAGGCCGACACCGTCGTGGTGTGCGTGCCGACCCCGGTGGACGACGAGCGGAGCCCGGACCTGGCGGCGCTGCGGTCCGCCTGCGCGACCGCGGTGGCGCACGCCCGCCCGGGGCAGACGATCATCCTCACCTCCACGACGTTCGTCGGCACCACGCGGGAACTGCTGGTGGAACCGCTGCGGCGGCGCGGGCTGGCCGTCGGCAGCCAGGTGCACGTGGCGTTCAGCCCGGAGCGCATCGACCCCGGCAACCACGACCACTCGCAGCGGCACACCCCGCGCATCGTCGGCGGCGTCACCCCCGAGTGCTCGGCGCGGGCGGCGCGGGTCATCGGCGACCTCACCGACTCGGTGTACCTGGTGAGCTCCCCGGAGGCGGCGGAGCTGACCAAGCTGTACGAGAACATCTTCCGCGCCGTGAACCTGGCGCTGGCCAACGAGATGGCCGACATCTGCGGCGCGCTGGAGCTGGATCCGATCGAGGTGACGGTCGCGGCGGGCACCAAGCCGTACGGCTTCCTCGGCAGCTTCCCCGGGCCGGGCGTCGGCGGGCACTGCATCCCCTGCGACCCGCACTACCTGCTGTGGCAGCTGCGGGAGCGGGGCGTGGCCGCGCCGATGATCGACCAGGCGATGCGATCCATCGACCTGCGGCCGGACCAGGTGGTGCGCCGCGCCGAGCAGCTGCTGGCCGCCGCGGGCACCCCCGCGGCCGGGGCTCGGGTGCTGATCGCGGGCGTGAGCTACAAGGCGGGCGTGCGGGACCTGCGGGAGTCCCCGGCGCTGCCGATCATCGCCGGGCTCACCCGGCTCGGCGCGGACGTGCGCTACCACGACCCGCTCATCGGGGAGGTCGTGCTGCCCGACGGGTCCACGCTGACCGGGGAACCGGAACCGCGCGGCGCGGACTGGGACCTCGTCGTCGTGCACACCGTGCACCCCGGGCTGGACTACTCGTGGGCGGAGGACTGCCCGCAGGTCCTCGACGCGACCTACCAGTTCGACCTGGCCCCGCACCGGCAGGTCGTGTGAGGGATGCGCACCCCGGAACCGGCCGGCATCGACACCGCCACGCCCGCGGTCGTGTTCAAGCTGGACCCGAACGCGCTGCACCACGGCGGGCTCGGGCTGATCCGCAGCCTGGGCCGCGCCGGGGTGCCGGTGTACGCGGTGCACGAGGACCCGATGGCGCCGGCCGCGCACTCCCGCTACCTGCGCGGCCGCTGGTGGTGGCGGCCGGAGCTCGCCGACCCGGAGCGGATCAACCTGGGGCTGGCGGCGCTGGCGGAGAAGCTCGGCAGGCCCGCGGTGCTGTTCCCCACCGACGACGCCGCCGCGATCCACCTGGCCGAGCACGGCGCGGCGCTGCGGCACTGGTTCCGGTTCCCGGATCCGCCGCCGGAGCTGCCGCGGGAGGTCGCGGGCAAGTTCACCCTGCAGGACGTGTGCCGGGACCTGGGGATCCAGACGCCCCGCGCCGAACTCGTGCGCACCAGGGCGGAGGCCGCCGAGTTCGCCGCCGAGACCGGCTACCCGCTGGTGGCGAAGCTCGCCACGCCGTGGACCTCCGGCGGCCGGGCGAAGGTCCGCAGCACCTCCATCCTGCGCACGCCGCGGGACCTGCGGGAGCTCGGCGACGCGTGGGACGAGCAGGAGACCGAGCAGCAGCGGGCGGGACTGCTGATGCTGCAGGAGTACGTGCCCGGCGGCAGCGGCAACGACTGGTTCTTCCACGCCTACCGCGGGTCCGGCGGCTGCCGGCCGGCGTTCACCGGCGTGAAGCTGCGCTCCTACCCGGCGCACGCGGGCCTGACCACGCTGGGCCGCTGCCTGTCCAACACGGTGCTGCGCGCGCAGGCGACGGAATTGTTGCGGCGCCTGGACTTCCGCGGCATCGCCGACCTGGACTTCCGGTTCGACCGGCGGGACGGCAGCTACCGGCTGCTGGACTTCAACCCCCGGCTGGGCGCGCAGTTCCGGTTGTTCCGGGACTCCGCGGGCATCGACGTGGTGCTGGCGGCCTACCTGGACCTGACCGGGCAGCCGGTGCCGGAGGGCCTGCCGCCGGTGGGCCGCCGGTTCCTGGTGGAGAACTACGACCCGCTCGGCGCGGTCGGCTACTGGCGCCGCGGCGACCTGGGGCTGCGGCAGTGGATCCGGTCGGTGTGGCGGGCGGACGAGCTCGCGTGGTTCGCCCGCGACGACCTGGCGCCGTTCGCGCTGATGTGCGGGTGGATGGGCCGTCGCGCCCTCACCCGCAGGTTCGCGCCCCGCACCGGCGTGCAGGTGGTGGAGCCGCCGCGGTACCGCGAACGGATCGAGCGGGACGCGGGGGCGGCAATTCGGCAGCGGCGACGGTCGCCGTATGCGGTCGAGGAGGGACACAGATGAACGACACCGTCGACGTCGCCATCGTGGGCGCCGGTCCGTACGGGCTGTCGCTGGCCGCGCACCTGCGGTCGGCCGGGGTCAGCTACCGGCAGTTCGGCATCCCGATGGACCTGTGGCGCAGCAGGATGCCGCGGGGCATGTTCTTGAAATCGCAGGGGTTCGCCTCGAACCTGTCCGACCCGGACCGGTCGCACACGTTGCGGAACTTCTGCCAGGAGACCGGGCACGGCTACGCGGACTACGGCGTGCCGGTATCGCTGGAGAACTTCATCTCCTACGCCGACTGGTTCCGCGAGCAGCGCGGCCTGGAGGTGGAGGAGGTGCTGGTGACCGACGTGGACCGGCAGGCGGGCGAGTTCGAGCTGGCCCTCGCCGACGGCGGCACCGCGAAGGCCCGCTCGGTGGTGGTCGCCGCGGGGGTGCAGCACTTCCCGCGCACCCCGGAGGTGTTCTCCGACCTGCCCGCCGAGCTGTGCACGCACAGCTCCGAGCACACCGACCTGTCCGGGTTCGACGGCGCCTCGGTGCTGGTGATCGGCGCGGGCCAGTCCGCGCTGGAATCGGCGGCGCTGCTGCACGAGCACGGCGCCGACGTGCGGCTGATCGCGCGCGCCCGGAACGTGGTGTGGAACGGGCGGCCGCTGTTGCCGGACCGGCCGCTGCTGCGCCGGATGCGGGAGCCGGAGGCGGGACTCGGCTCCGGCCTGTCGACCTGGTTCTACTCCGAGCACCCCGACCTGTTCCGGCACCTGCCGGAGAGCCAGCGGGTGCTGCGGGCGCGCACCGCGCTCGGGCCCGCCGGGGGGTGGTGGCTGCGCAGCCGCGTCGAAGGCGTGCTGCCGGTGCACGTGGGGCACACCGTGGACTGGGCGAAGACGGTGGGTGACCAGGTGCGGCTGGGAGTGCGCACCTTCGGCGGCGGGGGCCGCGAGTTCACCGCCGACCACGTGATCTGCGCGACCGGCTACCCGCCGGACCTGGAGCGGCTCGCGTTCGTGAACCCGAGGCTGCGGTCGCGGCTGCGGACGCTGGACCGCACCCCGCGGGTCGGGGCGGACTTCGAGTCCTCGGTGCCGGGCCTGTTCTTCATCGGGGCCGCGGTGACCCCGAGCCACGGCCCGGTGATGCGGTTCGTCTACGGCGCCGACCACGCGGTGCGGCGCGTCGGTGCCCGGCTGGCCTCGACCTCCGGCGCTCGGCGGGTCCGGGCCGGGGCGGCCGGATGAGCATCGCCGACCTGCGGTCCGGCCCCGGTCCCGTGCCGTGCCGGTGGCGCGCCCCGGTGCGGTCCGGGGCGCGCGGGGTGCCGCGGCTGCTGCCGCTGGTGCTGTGGCCGCTGGTCGACGTGGTCGCGCTGACCGCGGTGGTGCTGGTGCTGGGCGTGCCGGTGCTGCCCGCGGCGCTGTACGTGGTGGCGGTGCTGCTGGCGGTGGGCGTGGACGGCGGGCACCGGGCGCGGATCTGCTTGCGCGTCGGCGACCAGGTGCCGCGGCTGGTGCTGGACGCCGCGGTGCCCGCCGCGCTGCTGCTGCCGTGGACCGGCGCCGGGTGGCTGGTGCCCGCGGGGGCGGGCGGGCTGGTGCTGGCGCGCCTCGCCGGGGTCGCCGGGCTGCGGGCCGCGCACCGGCGCGGGCGGCTGGTGGAGGTGGTGCTGGTCGCGGGTGCCGGGGCCACCGGGGTGCGGATCTCCCGCGCGCTGCTGGAGCACCCGGAGTTCGGGCTGCGGCCGTTGCTGCTCGCCGACGAGCCGGTGCCGGCGGCGGTGCCGGTGCCGGGCCGGCCGCGGCAGCGGGCCGAGCTGGTGGCACGGTACCGCGCCACCCGGGTGGTCCTGTGCGCCGCGGACACCGAAGCGGATCTGGTGGGCATCGTCCGGGCCGCCCGCCCGCTGCCCGCCGCGGTGCACCTGGTGCCCGCGCTGCCGGAGCTGGGGGTGGCGGTGCCGCAGCGGTTGCTCGACGAGGTCTGGGGGATCCCGCTGGTGCCGCTGCGCCGCTGGAATCACACCGCGGCCGCGGCTCTGGTCAAGCGCGCGTTCGACGTGGTGCTGGCCGGGGCGCTGCTGGTGGTGCTGGCACCGCTGCTGCTGGTGTTGGCCGCCGCGGTCCGCTTCGGGGGCGGCGGGGCGGCGCTGTTCCGCCAGCGCCGCGTCACCGGTCCCGGCCGGTCGGCGACCGTGGTGAAGCTGCGCACCGTGCCGCGCGGGACCGCGCAGGGCTGGGCGGTGCGCCCGGCCGACACGACTCCGCTGGGCAGCTGGCTGCGCGGCACCCACTTCGACGAGCTGCCGCAGCTGGGCAACGTGCTGCGCGGCGAGATGTCGGTGGTGGGGCCGCGCCCGGAACGGCCCTGCTACGCCGAGCGCTTCGCCCGCGAGGTCCCGCGCTACCGGGACCGGCACCGGGTGCGGGGCGGCATGACGGGCTGGGCCCAGGTGCACGGCCTGCACGGGGACACCTCGATCCCCGAGCGGGCCGAGTTCGACAACCGCTACATCGAGAACTGGACGCCGTGGCTGGACGTGGTGGTCGTGGCCAGGACGGTCGGCATCGTGCTGGCCACCGCGATGGGGGGAGACCAGGAATGAAGGTTCTGCACGTGATCACCGGTCTGGGGGTCGGCGGTGCCGAGCTGCAGCTCAGATCGATCTTGCAGCACACCCGGCACGACGCCGACGTGCTCGCGCTCTACAACCCGGGCGACGTCGCCGACATGATCACCGGGGACGGGGTCCGGGTCCGCGACCTCGGCATGACCAGCAACACGCAGCTGGGCGCCGTGCTCAAGATGCGGTCGCTGATCCGCGAGGGCGGCTACGACGTGGTGCACACCCACCTGTACCGGGCGTGCGTCTACGGCAAGCTCGCCGCCCGGCTCGCCGGGACCCCGGTGGTCGTCGGCACCGAGCACTCGATCGGCGAGACGCACCTGGAGCGCAGGCGGATGACCGCCGGGGTGCGCGGCCTGTACCTCGGCACCGACGTCTTCGCGCAGCGCACCATCGCGGTGTCGGAGACCGTGGCCGACCGGCTCGCGAACTGGGGGATGCGCGCCGAGAAGATCACCGTGATCCCGAACGGCGTCGACTTCGGCCGGGTGTCGTTCGACCCGGACGCGCGGTCGCGGGTGCGCGCCGAGCACGGCATCGACGACCGGGCGCACGTGATCGGCGTGCTGGGCAGGCTGGACGCGAACAAGCGCTTCGACCTCGTCATCGAGGCGGCCTCCCCGCTGTTGGGCGAGGGCGCGAAGCTGCTCGTCGTCGGCGGCGGCGCCGAGCGGGAACGGCTGGAGCAGCAGGCGGCGGCGCTGGGCGTCGCCGACCACGTGGTCTTCGCCGGGGAACGCCACGACGTGTCCGCGATGCTGTCCGCGTTCGACCTGTTCGTGGCCTCCTCCAAGCAGGAGACCTTCGGGCTGTCGGTGCTGGAGGCGCTGGCCAACGGCATGCCGGTGCTGTACACGACCTGCCCCGCGCTGGAGGGCGTGCACACCGATCGGGCCCGGCAGGTGCCCGGCGACGTCGAGGGAATGCGCTCGGAGATCGCCGCCGAGGTCACCGACCGGCGCCCGCGCGGCGACGTGCCGGTGATCCGCGACCTGTACGGCATCGAGGCCGTCACCGGCCGCATCGACGACCTCTACGAGCGGCTGCGCTCCGGAGGCAGGCGCGTCGCCGGCCGGGAGCTGGCCACCGAGCAGGGCGGAGGGGTCCGATGAGGGCGCTGGTCACCGGAGCCGCCGGGTTCATCGGCTCGCACCTCGTGGAGTGGCTGCTGGCCGAGGGGAACACCGTGGTCGGCGTCGACGACCTCAGCACCGGCAGCGAGGCGAACCTGCCCGCGGACGAGCCGGACTTCCGGTTCGTGCGCGGCACCATCCTCGACGGTTCGCTGATCGACGACCTGGTGTCCGAAGTGGACGTGGTGTTCCACCTGGCCGCCGCGGTGGGCGCGTTCGTCATCCAGGAGCGCACCCTGCGCAGCCTGCTCACCAACGTGCACGGCACCGAGAACGTGCTCGACTCGGCGCACCGGCACGGGGCGCGGGTGCTGGTGGCCTCCACCAGCGAGATCTACGGCAAGAACACCAAACCGGGCCTGGCCGAGACCGACGACCGGCTGATCGGCTCGCCGTTGAAGACCCGCTGGACCTACTCCGAGGCGAAGGCCATCGACGAGAGCCTCACCTGCTGCTACGTCCGGGAACTCGGGCTGGACGCGGTGATCGTGCGGCTGTTCAACACCGTCGGGCCCCGGCAGAGCGGCCGCTACGGCATGGTGATCCCGCGGCTGGTGAGCCAGGCGCTGCACGGCAGGCCGCTCACCGTGTTCGGCACCGGGCACCAGGTCCGCTGCTTCTGCCACGTGCACGACGTGGTGCCCGCCCTGGCGCGGCTGGCGGAGCTGCCCGCCGCCAACGGGACCGCCGTCAACCTCGGCAGCACCGAGCAGGTGTCCATCATGGACCTGGCGAGCCGCGTGCTGGAGCTGACCGGATCCGACGCGGGCGTGGTGAAGATGTCCTACGAGGACGCCTACGGTGCCGGTTACGAGGACCTGCAGCGGCGGGTGCCGGACTGCGCCAAGGCCCGCGAGCTCATCGGGTTCCAGCCCGCGCGCACCCTCGACGACATCATCCGCGCCGTCATCGACGAGCAGACGCGCGCCGCGCAGGTCGTCTCGGCGTAAGCGGGGCGGCGATGAGCGACGACGGGGTTCGGGAAGGAGAACGAGATGGTGTGGCGACCGCGGACGGCGCCGAGCAGGACGGCCTCGGGGCGAAGCTCACCGCGTGGTGGCGGCGGACCTGGGCCGGATCCGGCCCGGACGAACCGGAACCGACCGGACCGCGGTCCTGGCCGCCGGACCAGGGCCCCAGCCCGCGGGCGCGGCGGGTCCGGCACTTCGGCGGCTCCGTCTGGTTCATCGCGCTCATCGCGATCGCCGCGCTGCTGGTGGTCGTGATGGCGGCGCCGCGCATGATGTCGCCGTCGAAACCGGGCACGCTGGTGGTGGCGTCGCTGCCGTTCTGGAACCTCGGCAACGGCACCACCACCGTCGTCGCCAACCGGGACTCGGTGAACGAGGTCTCGCCGTGGATCTACGGCCTCGGCGACGACGGGCGGATCACCCACCAGTTCCCGCCGGAGCGCACCGCGGAGGTCGCCGAGCAGGTCGGGAAGCTCCGCGAGGCCGGGGTGCCGGTGGTGGCCTCGCTGGCCAACATCACCGACGGGCGCTGGGCGTACGAACCGGTCGCGAAGGTGCTGCACGACCCGCGGCTGCGGGACCGGCACGTGCGGGAGATCGTCGCGCTGGTCGAGCGCGAGGACTACGCGGGCATCGACATCGACTACGAGAACCTGCGCGCCGGGGACCGGGACGCGTTCAGCGCCTTCGTCACCGAACTGGGCGCGGCGCTGCGGGCCGAGCGCAAGACCCTGTCGGTGGCGGTGTTCGCGAAGGCCAGCGACGAGGGCTACGACGAGCGCAACGTCGCCCAGGACTTCGCCGTCATCGGCCGGGCCGCAGACCAGGTGCGGCTGATGAGCTACGACTTCCACTGGGGGACCTCGCCGCCCGGGCCGGTCGCACCGATCGGCTGGGTGCGCGACGTCGTGAAGTACGCCAAGTCGAAGATCCCGCAGGAGCGGATCGTGCTCGGCATCCCGCTCTACGGCTACGACTGGGTCGGCGAGCACGGCACCAACGTCACCTGGCTGCAGGCCTTCCAGCTCGCCACCCAGCACCGCGCCGAGACCAACTACGACCCGGTCAGCCAGACCCCGTGGTTCCGCTACACCGACGAGCGCGGCCGCGAGCACGAGGTGTGGTTCGAGAACTCGGTCAGTTCCAAGGCGAAGTTCGAAGTGGCCCGCGGCTCCGGCATCCGCGGCGTCTACCTGTGGATGTACGGCTACGAGGACACCGCCACCTGGAACCGGCTGGCGGAGAGCCTGCCGGTCGGCGAATGAGGGGGCGGTCATGATCCCGTGGTGGGTGCTGGCGATCGCGGTCTTCGGCGCGAACTTCACGCTGTGGGGCCTGATCGGGTTGTTGCGGGTGCTCGACGGCTGGCGCGGCGCCGCGCGGGAGCGGATGGTGCCGCGCCGGACGAAGGTCGCCGACCTGCAGGCGCACCGGGAGAAAAAGGCGCAGCCCGGGCGCCACCGGCTGCGCCGCGCCACCGACCTGAAGCTCACCGACGTGGCCGTGCTCATCGCCGCCCACAACGAGGAGCTCGTCATCGCGGAGAGCCTGCGGGCCATCACCCGGCTGGTGCCGCTGAAGCAGGTGCACGTGGTCTCCGACGGCTCCACCGACCGCACCGTCGAACTCGCCCGGCGCGCCGGGGTCAACGTGATCAGCACCGACGACAACGTGGGCAAGGCAGGCGCCCTGCAGGTCGGCATCCGCCGGTTCCGGCTGGTGCGCCGGTTCCGCCTGGTGATGCTGCTGGACGCCGACACCCGGGTGGAACCGGGTTACTTCCGCGCCGCCTTGCCGCTGTTCGACGATCCGGACGTGGTGGCCGTCGCGGGCTGCGTGCGCACCGAGTGGCGGGACCGCTCGCTGTCGTTCGCCGGGCGCGTGGTGGCGTTCCACCGGCAGCGGATCTACTCGATGACGCAGTACCTGCTGAAGTTCGGCCAGACCTGGCGGCACGTCAACGCCACCCACATCGTGCCGGGCTTCGCCAGCGTCTACCGCACCGACGTGCTGCCGAACATCGAGGTGAACCCGCCGGGGCTGGTCATCGAGGACTTCAACATGACCTTCGAGGTCTACCAGAAGCGCCTCGGCAAGATCGGGTTCACGCCCTCGGCGGTCGCCGCCACCCAGGACCCGGGCACGTTGCGGGACTACGTGCGCCAGTCGAGGCGGTGGTCGCTGGGGCTGTGGCAGACGGTGCGCAGGCACCCGCCGCGGCTGAACCTGTTCACCGCGATGCTGACGCTGCTGCTGGTGGAGCTGCTCACCAGCGGGATCATGCTGGTGCTGCTGCCGCTGGTGCTGCTGGTGCTCCTCGTCCCGGAACTGGTGGGCGGGGTGCTCACCGTGCCGTGGTTCGCCGGCACCTACGAGGCGGTGTCGGGCTACCTCACGGTTCCCGCGCTGCTGCTGGGGATCGTGCTGCCGGACCTGCTGCTGACGGTCGTGGTGGCGATCATCCAGCGGCAGCCGCGGTTCCTGCTCTACGCGTGGCTGTTCCTGCCGATGCGGGTGCTGGACTCGGCGATCGCGCTCGCCGCGCTGCCGCTGGCGTGGTGGTCGCGCTCCACCGGCCGCTGGAGCAGCCCGCGCCGCCACCGGGTCGAGCCGCCCGGCGAGCAGCCCGGCCTCGGCGCCGGTGCGCAGGCCGGCTGAGGTGGCGCGGAAGCCGGCCGGTCTCCCGCAGGTGGATGAGGACTTCCGCGCCGCGGCGCGGGACCGTGAGGTGGTGAACGTGCTGCGGCTGCTGATGGTGGACGACCACCTCATGCTCACCGAGGCGTTGAGCGCCCGGCTCTCCGAGGTGGCGGACGTGTGGGTGGTGGGCCGGTGCGCCACCGACGATCCGCAGCTGCCCGCCCTGGTCGACCGGTTGCGCCCGGACGTCGTCACCGTCGACGTGGACCCGGTGCGCTCCACCGGGGACCTGGTGGAGTCGGTGCGCACCCACCGGCCCGCGGTGCACGTCGTCGTCCTCACCGGTGGTCTCGACCCGCAGCGGGCGGTGGACGCGGCGCGCTCGCACGA
>NZ_JAIUKB010000172.1:0-17982 GCF_020176785.1 Saccharopolyspora sp. 6V
TGCCGACTCCGGAGATGAGGCTGGAGTTGCCGTTGCTGGAGGTGTTCGGCCGGGGTGGTGCGTTGAAGTCGTCGTGGTATGGGGATTGCCTGCCGAGTCGTGATTTCCCCATGCTGGTGGAGATGTATCTGCAGGGCAGGTTGCCGTTGGAGAAGTTCGTGACCGAGGAGATCTCGTTGGACCAGGTCGAGTCCGCCTTCACCAAGATGCACGACGGAGAGGTCCTCCGTTCGGTGGTGGTGTTCTGATGAGCGCCCGCATCGACCACACCACGACGTCGGGCACCTTCTCGCTCGACGGCGAGACCCACCAGGTGGACAACAACGCGTGGGTCGTCGGCGACGACCAGGAATGCGTCGTCATCGACGTGCCGCACGACGTCGACGCGATCAAGAAGCTGATCGACGGACGCACCGTGCTGGCGATCCTCGCCACCCACGCCCACGACGACCACGTGCGCAAGGCGCCCGAGCTCGCGGCGGAGGTCGGCGCCCCGATCTTCCTGCACCCCGACGACCAGGTGCTGTGGCAGCTCACCCACCCGGACCGGGAACCCGAGCGCACCCTCGCCGACCGGCAGGTCATCGGCGTCGCGGGCACCGGGCTGCAGGTGCTGCACACCCCGGGGCACGCGCCCGGCTCGGTGTGCCTGTACTCGGCGGACCTGGGCACCGTGTTCACCGGCGACACCCTGTTCGCGGGCGGGCCCGGCGCCACCGGACGGTCCTACTCGGACTTCGGCGTGCTCGTCGAGTCCATCCGGGACCGGTTGCTCACGCTGCCCGAGGTGACCACCGTGCACCCCGGTCACGGAGAGAGCACGACGATTGCCGAGGTTTTGCCCCAGTTCGATGAATGGGTCGCCCGCGGCTACTGATTTCGGGCACTCGGTGTGCGCATACTGCGGGGCGTGCCGAATGCGTTGGTGAAACGAGCGTTCCTGCTCGACCTCGCCATGGTCGTGCTGTTCACCGTCATGCACGCCCTGATCCTGCATCTCGAATCACCAGGGCCGCCCGGGCGGCCCTGGTGGTCGATGATGCTGGTCACCGTGCCCGCCTTCGCGCTGCTGCTGGTGCGGCGCAGGTGGCCGTGGGTGTCGCTGCTGGCGGGCTTGGCCGCGGCGACCACGTTGACCCTGGTGGGGGTTCCGGAGAACCCGCTGAACTTCACGATCCTGGTGGGCGTGTACTCGGTCTGCCAGCGGAGTGGGACCGTGGGGGCCGTGACGGCCACCGTGCTCGCGATGCTCTGGCCGGTGCTGTACTCGTGGTACGACCCGCCGTTGTCCGCGTTCGTGAGCACCGTGATGGCGTCCATCGACCTGTTCATGGTCGTCGGGCTCGCCTACGCCGTCCGCTTCGGCAGGCAGCGGGCCGCCCAGCTGGAGCACACCGTGGAACTGCTCGACCAGGCGCGGGACCAGCTCGCGGCCGAGGCGGTCGCGGGGGAGCGGGCCCGCATCGCCCGCGAGTTCCACGACATCGTCTCGCACAACCTGTCCGTGGTGGCGCTGCGGGCCGGCGTCGCCCGGGCGCTCGTGGACCGGGATCCGGGGCACGCGGAGCAGACGCTGCGCGAACTGGAGCACACCTCGCGGGCCGCGCTCGGCGAACTCCGCGGCCTGCTCGGCAGGTTGCGCGAAGAACCCGCGGAGCAGGGCGCCGCTTCCGGCGACGATCCCGGCCGGCATCCCGCACCCGGCCTGCACCGGGTGGACCACCTGGTGGAGTCGGTGCGCGGCACCGGTGTCGTGTGGCGGCTGGACCGCCGCGGCGAGGTGCGCGAACTCGGGCCCGGCGTGGAGATGGCGGCCTACCGCATCGTGCAGGAAGCCGTGACGAACGTGCTCAAGCACGCGGGCAGCGGCTACGCCCGGGTCCTGCTGGACTACGGCAGCGGCGCGCTGCGCCTGGAGGTCACCAACCACGCCACCGGGCCGGACAGCTTCGCGCGCGGACTCGCCGAGAAGGTGCCCGGACTGTCCCCGGTGCGCGGCGGTGGATCGGGCCGCGGGCTCATCGGCCTGCGGGAACGCGTCGCGCTGCTGGGCGGGACGTTCACCGCGCACCCGGTTTCGAACGGGTTCCACTTGGCGGCCGTGCTACCGTGCCCGGAAAATTCGGACCTTGCCTGACCCGTATTTGAAGCCGGTTCCGGCCGGTGCGCGGCGGCCCGAACCGAGGAGGTCCGTGGTGGAGCACCCCGCGGAGACGACGGTGCTCGTCGCCGACGACCAGGCGATGATCCGCGCGGGACTGGTGGCGCTGCTGTCCGCCGAGCCCGACCTGCGAGTTCTCGCCGAAGCCGAGGACGGTGCCGCCGCGGTGGCCGCCGTGCGCAGGCGGCGCCCCGACGTGGTGCTGATGGACGTGCGGATGCCCGGGATGGACGGCATCAGCGCGGCCCGCGAGATCATGACCGCCACCGAGGGCGGGACCTCGGTCATCATGCTCACCGTGCACGACCTCGACGAGTACGTGTACGCGGCGCTGCGCGCCGGGGCCAGCGGCTTCCTGCTCAAGGACGCCCCACCGGAAGAACTGGTGCGCGCGGTGCACACCGTCGCCGCCGGGGAGGCGCTGCTGGCGCCGCGCGTGACGCGGCGGCTGCTGACCAGGTTCGCCTCGCTCGGCGTCCGGGACGCCTCCACCGAGCTCAGCGGGCTCACCAACCGCGAGCTGGACGTGCTGCTGGAGGTCGCGCGCGGCGGCTCGAACGCCGACATCGCGCGGAACCTCGGGCTGGCCGAGCTGACGGTGAAATCGCACCTGTACCACGTGATGCAGAAGCTGCACCTGAGCTCGCGGACCCAGCTGGTGATCACCGCTTATGAGACCGGGTTGGTCTCCCCAGGCCAAGTGAACGGCCCAGAAGCCCCCGTCTGAAATCCGGCCTGTCCTCTGCTCCGAATGGCGGGGGTGTCCGGCCCGGGCGCCGCGTCACCGCTGCCGCGGGGTGTAATGGGGGGATGAGTGCTGCGCTGCGGGTGGGGTTGGTCGGGTACGGCATCGCCGGGGCGGTGTTCCACGCGCCGCTGATCGCGGCGAACCCGGGGCTCGAACTGTCCGCTGTGGTCACCCGGAACCCGCAGCGGCGCGCCGCGCTCGACGCCGCGCACCCCGGCACCGCCGTCGTCGACGGCGTGCCCGCGCTGCTCGACCGCGGTGGGCTCGACCTCGTGGTGGTGGCCAGCCCGAACCGGCTGCACGTCGAGCACACCACCGAGGTGCTGCGCGCCGGGCTGCCCGTGGTGGTGGACAAGCCGTTCGCACCCACCGCGGCGGCGGCGCGGGAGCTCGTCGCCGAGGCGCGGCGCCGTGACCTGCTGCTGACCGTGTTCCAGAACCGCCGGTGGGACAACGACTTCCGCACCCTCGCCAGGCTGATCGACGCCGGGGAGCTCGGCGCGGTGCACCGCTTCGAGTCCCGGTTCGAGCGCTGGGTGCCGACGCCGAAGACCGGCTGGCGCGAATCCGGCGGGCCCGAGGAGGCGGGCGGCGTGCTCTACGACCTGGGCAGCCACCTCATCGACCAGGCGCTGGCCCTGTTCGGCCCGGTCGCGAGCGTCTACGCCGAAGTGGACGCGCGCCGCCCCGGCAGCGCGGTGGACGACGACACCTTCCTCGCGCTGACCCACACCGGCGGCGTCCGCTCGCACCTGTGGGTCGGCAAGTTCAGCGCCCAGCACGGCCCGCGGCTGCGGGTGCTCGGTGACCGCGCCGGCTACACCAAGTACGGGCTCGACCCGCAGGAGGCGGCGCTGAAGAGCGGGGCGCTGCCCGGCGCGGACTGGGGTGTCGAAGCGGAGTCGCTGTGGGGCGAGCTCGGCACCGTCGAGGAGTCGCGGCGGGTGCCGA
Source organism: Saccharopolyspora sp. 6V (assembly GCF_020176785.1). Lineage (NCBI taxonomy): Bacteria > Bacillati > Actinomycetota > Actinomycetes > Pseudonocardiales > Pseudonocardiaceae > Saccharopolyspora > Saccharopolyspora sp. 6V. The sequence continues at coordinate 3,861 of NZ_JAIUKB010000172.1, forward strand.
CCGAACCGGGCGCCTACCCGGAGTTCTACGACCTGCTGGTCACCGCGCTGCGCGACGGTTCGGCACCGCCGGTGGACCCGGCCGACGCCATCACCGGGCTGGAGATCATCGAAGCGGCCCGCCGCTCCGCCGCCGAAGGCCGAGTCGTGCACCTCTGACCGGACCGCGGCCCGACAGTCCTGATCGATCTCCGGCGAGAGCGGGGATTGCGGCGGCGGCGGGCTGGGAACGCTGCGGGGTGAAGCGATCCCGCACGGCGTTCCCCGGAGGTTCCGGATGGCCACCCTCACCGCCGACGCACCCGCCGACCTCGACGCGCGCGAACTCCAGCGCGTCGACCAGTGGTGGCGGGCCGCGAACTACCTGTCCGCGGCGCAGATCTACCTGATGGGCAACCCGCTGCTGCGGGAACCGCTGCGACCCGAGCACGTCAAGCCGCGACTGCTCGGCCACTGGGGCACCACGCCCGGACTGACCTTCCTGTACGCGCACCTCAACCGCGCCATCCGCCGCCGCGACCTGGACATGATCTACGTGACGGGTCCGGGGCACGGCGGGCCGGGCGTGGTCGCCGCGACCTGGCTGGAAGGCACCTACGGCGAGATCTACCCGGACGTCGCGCAGGACGTGCCGGGGTTGCAGCGGCTGGTCACCCAGTTCTCCTTCCCCGGCGGCATTCCCAGCCACGCCGCACCGGAGACGCCCGGGTCGATCAACGAAGGCGGCGAACTCGGCTACTCGCTGGCGCACGCCTACGGCGCCGCGTTCGACAACCCGGACCTGACGGTGGCCTGCGTGGTCGGCGACGGGGAGGCGGAGACGGGGCCGCTCGCGGCCGGTTGGCACTCCAACAAGTTCCTCGACCCGGCGCGGGACGGCGCGGTGCTGCCGCTGCTGCACCTCAACGGCTACAAGATCGCGAACCCGGCGGTGCTGGCCCGCATCCCCGAGCACGAGCTGCTGGAGCTGCTGCGCGGCTACGGCTACGAACCGCGCGTGGTGTCCGGGTCCGATCCGGCGGTGATGCACCGGTCCTTCGCCGCGGCCCTCGACGGCTGCCTCGACGAGATCGACCGCATCCGCTACCGCGCCCGGCACGAGGGCGTGGTGGAGCGCCCGCGCTGGCCGATGATCGTGCTGCGCACCCCGAAGGGCTGGACCGGGCCCGACGTGGTGGACGGGCAGCAGGTCGAAGGCACCTGGCGGGCGCACCAGATCCCGCTCTCCGACCCGCGCGGCGACCCGGACCACCTGCGGCAGCTGGAGGACTGGCTGCGCAGCTACCGGCCGGAGGAGCTGTTCACCGCCGACGGCGCGCCGGTCGAGGAGATCCGGCGGCTCAACCCGAGCGGCACGCGGCGGATGAGCGCCAACCCGCACGCCAACGGCGGCCTGCTGCTGCGCGGGCTGCGGCTGCCGGACTTCCGCGAGCACGGCGTACCGGTGCCCGAACCGGGCGCCACCAGCGGGGAGGCGACCCGGGTGCTCGGCGAGTTCCTGCGGGACGTGCTGACCCGCAACCGGCTCGCCGCGAACTTCCGGCTGTTCTCCCCGGACGAGAACAACTCGAACCGGCTCGGCGCCGTGCTGGCGGCGACCTCCCGCGCGTGGATGGGGGAGCCCGACCCGGGCGACGACTCGCTCGCCCCGGACGGGCGGGTGATGGAGGTGCTGTCCGAGCACACCTGCCAGGGCTGGCTGGAGGGCTACCTGCTCACCGGCAGGCACGGGTTGTTCTCCTGCTACGAGGCGTTCGCGCACCTGGTGGACTCGATGCTCAACCAGCACGCGAAGTGGCTGAAGGTGAGCACCGGGCTGGCGTGGCGGCAGCCGATCGCCTCGCTGAACTACCTGCTCACCTCGCACGTGTGGCGCCAGGACCACAACGGCTTCTCGCACCAGGACCCCGGGTTCATCGACCACGTGGTGAACAAGAAGGCCGAGATCGTGCGGGTCTACCTGCCCCCGGACGCCAACACGCTGCTGTCGGTCGCCGACCACTGCCTGCGCAGCCGGGACTACATCAACGTCGTCGTCGCAGGCAAGCAGCCCGCCCCGCAGTACCTCGGCGTGGACGACGCGGAAGTGCACTGCACCAAGGGAATCGGCATCTGGGAGTGGGCGAGCACCGACCGCGACGGCGAACCGGACGTGGTGCTGGCCTGCGCCGGGGACGTGCCGACGATGGAGACCCTCGCCGCCGTGGACCTGCTGCGCCGCCGGTTCCCCGAGCTGCGGATGCGGGTGGTCAACGTGGTGGACCTGATGCGGTTGCAGGACGCGCGGGAACACCCGCACGGGCTGTCCGATGTGGAGTTCGACGCGCTGTTCACCACCGACAAGCCGGTGATCTTCGACTACCACGGCTACCCGTGGCTGATCCACCGGTTGACCTACCGGCGGCACAACCACGCGAACCTGCACGTGCGCGGCTACCAGGAGGAGGGCACCACCACGACCCCGTTCGACATGTGCGTGCTCAACGAGATCGACCGGTTCCACCTCGCCATCGAGGTCATCGACCGCGTCCCCGGACTCGGGTACCGGGCGGCGCACGCGCGGGAGGAACTGCTCGGCAAGCTCGTCGAACACCGGCGGTACGTCACCACGCACGGCGAGGACCTGCCGGAAGTCCGCGACTGGAAGTGGAGCTGATCATGCGGGTGCTGACGGTCAACGCCGGATCCAGCAGCCTCAAGCTGCGCCTGCTGCACGACGACGAACAGGTCGCCGGGCACGACGTGCAGCACTGGCGGGGCGAGCCGGACCCGGTCCGGGACTTCTTCCACGAGCACGGCGCGCAGGCCATCGGGCACCGCGTGGTGCACGGCGGCCCGAAGCTGCAGGGGCCCGCGGTGCTCGACGAGGCGCTGCTGCGCTACCTGTCCGAGCTCACCGAGCTCGCGCCGCTGCACCAGGCGCGCGCGCTCGACGCGATCCGCGCCGCCGCCGAGTGCGCGCCCGGCACCCCGGCGGTGGCGTGCGTGGACACCGCGTTCCACACCACGCTGCCGGAGGCGGCCCGCACCTACGCGCTGCCGAAGGAGTGGAACGAGCGGTGGGGACTGCGCCGGTACGGCTTCCACGGCCTCTCCCACGGCTACGCGTCCCGGCGCGGCGCCGAACTGGCCGGGCTCACCGGCGGGCGGGTGCTCAGCTGCCACCTCGGCGCGGGCGCGTCGCTGGCGGCGGTGCGCGACGGGCGCTGCGTCGACACCACCATGGGCTTCACCCCGGACGAGGGACTGGTGATGGCGACCCGCAGCGGTTCGGTCGATCCGGGACTGCTGGAGTGGTTGCTGACCAGCGGGAAGGTCGGGGTGGACGAGCTGTGCACCGCGCTGCGGACGCGGTCCGGGCTGGCCGGGCTCGCCGGTGGGTCCGGCGACCTGCGGGACGTGCTGACCGCGAGCGCCGACTGCGACCAGGACGCCGAACTCGCCTACGACGTGTACGTGCACTCGCTGGTGCGGCACGCGGGCGCCATGGTCGCGGCGATGGGCGGGCTGGACCTGCTGGTGTTCACCGGCGGCGTGGGGGAGCACCAGCCGCGGCTGCGCGCCGAGGTCGCGGACCGGCTCGGCTTCCTCGGGGTGGCGGTGGACCCGGAGCGCAACGCGGCGGCCGACGCGGACGCCGACATCGGCGAGGCGGGTGCCCGGGTGCGCAGCGTCGTCGTCGAATCCCGCGAGGACCTGGAGATCGCGCGGCAGACCGCGCGGGCCCTCACCGCCGAGCCGGTGCCGACCGGGTGAGCGGGCCGCGTCGGCTAGCTCGGTGTGCCCTCCCGGTCGGCGAGCCACCCGGCGAACAGCTCCTCGTACCGGCGCGCCCGCACCGGATCGGGCTCGACCCGCCGCAGCTCGCAGCCCAGCAGCGACCGCGCTTCGTCCAGGTCGGCGGTCGCGCCCGTGCCGACCAGGCCCACCGCCGCGGCCCCGAGCAGCGTCACGTCCGGTTCGGCGCACACCAGCACCGGCCGCCCCAGCACGTCCGCGCGCAGCCGCGTCGCCACCGGTGAGCGGGTGAGGCCACCGGCCAGCAGCACCGGCAGCCGCCCGGACTCCGGCGGGTCGAGCAGGTCCACGCCCTCGCGCACCGCGAACGCGGCGCCTTCCTGGGCCGCGCGCACCAGGTGCGCCGCCGAGTGCGCCGGTTCCTGACCGAGCAGCGCGCCACGTTCCTCGGGCCGCCAGCGCGGGAACCGGCTGCCGGTGGTCGCGGGCAGCATCCGCAGCCCGTCGGCGCCGGGCGGCACCGCGGCCACGTCCTCGTCCGCCACCGGCCCGACCAGCTCGCGCCACCCGGCGACCGCACCGCCCGTCATGCCGGTGGCGCCCCCGGCCACCCAGCGATCCCCGAGCAGCGCCGGGTTGAGCAGCGCCGACGGTGGAGCCGAGGTGTCGTCGAGCAGCCGCCCCACGACATCGGTGGTGCCCGCGACGTCGGCGATGCCCCCGACGTGCGACCCGAGCAGCAAGCCGATGCCGATCGACCCGTCCGGCCCGCCTGCCAGCACCGGGGTCCCCGCGGGCAGCGCGCAGCGCGCTGCGGCCTCCCGGTGCACCTCGCCGAGGACGTCGGCCGCCCGGACCTGCTCCGGCAGCCAGCGCGGGTCGATGCCCAGCGCCTCCACCGCGGGCACGTTCCACGTCCGGCCCGGCACGTCGGCGAGCAGCGTGTACGCGGCGTGCACCGGGTCCGTGCCGACCCGGCCCGTCAACCGGGCCACGAGGAAGTCCTTCGGACTCAGCAGGTGGCGCACCCGGGAGGCCACCGCCGGATCGCGGCGCAGCGCGAGCGCGCGGGCCAGCGCGCCACCGGTGATCGCCGGGCGCCGCGCCGCCCGCAGCAGCGCGTCCCGCAGCCCCGGGTCGACCGCGCGCAGCTCGTCGAGCCCGCGCGGATCCGACCAGCCGCCCGCCTCGTCCACCGGCCGCAGCCGCTCGTCCACCGCGACCACGCCCAGGTGGGCGGAGACCACCAGCGCCGAGACCGGCGAGCGGGGGAGGGCGGCGAGCGCCGAGGCCACGTCGGTGAACAAGCGCTCCGCGTCGAACCGCTCACCGCTCCCCGCCGGCCGCTCCACCCGAGCGCGGCCGCGGATCGCCCCCTCCGCGTCGACCGCGGCCGCGCGGATCGCGGAGGTGCCCACGTCGACGGCGACGACGCAGCGCGCACCCCGGTTCATCGGCGCCCGCTCACACCGCACCGCCGTCCCGCAGCCGCGCCAGCTCGTCGGCGCTGCGACCGAGCAGTTCCCGGTAGACGTAGTCGTTGTCCTCGCCGACAGTCGGCGGTGCCTTGCGGGTGGTGGGCGGGCTCTTGTCCATCTTCACCGGGTTGCCGGGCAGCCGGAGCCGTCCCAGCTCCGGGTGTTCGACGTCCACGACCATGTCGCGGGCGGCGATCTGCGGGGAGGCGGCGACCTCGGGGACGGTCGCCACCTTGGCGCAGGGAATGCCCGCGTCGCCGAGCACCGCACCGATCTCGGCGCAGCTGCGGTGCGCCGCCCACTCGGCGACGGCCCGCTCCAGCGGTTCCTGATCGGCCATCCGGCCCGCGACGGTGCGGTACTCGGGCACCTCCAGCAGGTCCTCCCGGCCGATGGCGCGGCACAGCTTCGGGAACAGGCCGTTGGTGCCCGCCTGCACGTACACGTCTCCGTCGAGCGCCGGATACACGTTGACCGGTGCGGTGAGCAGGTCGCGCGATCCGCTGCGCGGCATGTCCAGGTCCAGCATCAGGTGCGCGATCAACCGGGTGCCCAGCGTCGCGAACATCGAGTCCAGCGAGGCCACGTCGACTCGTTGGCCCTCCCCGGTGGCCTTGCGGTGCGCGATCGCGGCGAACGCGCCGATCGCCGCCTGGTAGCCGGTGACGTAGTCGGCGATGTAGGTGCCGGTCAGCGTCGGTTTCCCGTCGGCCTCCCCGGTGATGGACATCAGCCCGGAGGAGGCCTGCGAGATCGCGTCGAACAGCGCCCGCTGGGACAGCGGCCCGGTCTGGCCGTAGCCGGAGATCGACACCAGCACGACGTCCGGTTTGAGCTCCACCATCCGCTCGTAGCCGAGGCCCATCCGCTCGACCGTGCCGGGCCGGTAGTTCTCCACCACCACGTCGGCCCAGCGCACCAGGTCTTCGAGCACGGCGAGCGCCTCGGGGTGGCGGGTGTCGAGGGTGGCGCCGTGCTTGTTGCGGTTGTAGAGCATCGTGTAGACGCTCTCGCCCTCGTAGTAGGGCTCGTGGTGGCGCGCGTCCTCACCGCCGGGGCGTTCGACCTTGACGACCTCCGCGCCGAAGTCCGCCAGTATCTGCGCGCAGATCGGCCCCGCGATGAACCGGGACAGGTCCAGGACCTTCAGCCCGTCGAGCGGGCCGGGTGATCCGGATGGCATCGTCGCCCTCCTCCTCGTGCCGCCGGGCCGCGTCGCCCGGCGTTCCCATGGTGCGCCGCGGTGCGCGCGGCGGTTCCGCCGCGCGGAGCGAGCGCGAAGTCCGATCGGCTCAGCTCTGCGGGCGGTGCGGGGTGAACGCGGGATAGGTCCAGGCGTTGGCCGCGCGGTCCAGCACCACGTCGATCAGGAACGGGCGGCCGGTGGCGAACGCGTCCTTCGCGGTGGTCAGGAGCTCGTCGACCTCGGTGACGCGCGCGGCGGCGACGCCCATCCCGGCGGCGACCCGGGCGAAGTCCACGTCGCCGAAGTCGACGCCGGTGGTGCGGCCGTCGAAGTGCAGCTCCTGCTCCTGTCGGATGTTGCCGTAGCTGGAGTCGTTGAGGACGACCAGCACGACCGGGCCGCCGGTGCGGGCCAGCGTCTCCAGCTCGCCGAGGCTCATGCCCAGCGAACCGTCGCCGATCAGCGCCAGCACCGGGGATTCCGGGTCGGCGGCGGCGCAGGCGATGGCCGCGGGCAGCGCGAAGCCCATGTTCCCGAAGCCGACGGGCTTGAGGTAGCGGTGCGGCAGGTCCATCTCCCACAGGAACGACCACACGCCGGGGTTGCCCGCGTCCGGGATCAGCACCGTTTCGGCGGGAGCGACCTCGCGCAGCGCGCGGACCGCGGCGGCGGGCGCGATGGTGCCGGCGGTGACCGGTGCGCGGGATTCCGAGCGCGCCCACCACTCGCGTTCGGCGCCCTGCAGCTCGTCGAGCCAGCCGACGCGTCCGGCGCGGGCCTGCTCGGCGCGGTCGGCGGTGGCGGTGCGCAGGTCGCGGCTGAACGCGGCGAGATCGCCGACGACGCCGGTGGTGCTCTCCGCGTAGTAGCGCCCGATCATCGCCGGGTCCACGTCCACCTGGACGACCTGCGGCAGCCGCAGCCGCCACCGGCCGGTGGAGACCGCGTTGAGGCTGTTCCCCAGCGCCAGCACCAGGTCCGATTCCGCGACGACCCGGGAGCTCAGGTTGGTGCCCATCCGGGACAGCGCGCCGAACACCAGCGGGTGCGTGGTGGGCACGGCGCCGATCCCGTTGAAGGTGGTGACGACGGGGATGCCGAGCGCCTCGGCCAGCGCCAGCACCTCGGCGCCCCCGCGGGACCGGTTGCCGCCGTTGCCGAGCCAGATCACCGGGCGTTCCGCGGCGAGCACCCGTTCGGCGATCTCGGCGATGCGGGCGGGGGAGGCGACCGGCCGGTCCTCGACCCAGGAACGCGCCGGGTGCACCGCGGGCACCTCGGGCGCGTCGGCGAGCACCTGCTCGATGGTGTCCCGGGCGAAGTCGAGGTGCACCGGCCCGGGATTGCCGGTCATGGCGTTGACGTAGGCCTCCTCCATCGCCTGCTTGATCGAGGAGCCGTGCGCGACGAGGCGGGAGAACTTGGTGAACGGCCCGAAGATCTGCACGTGATCGGCGTTCTGCGCGTCGTCCTTGTGGATGTTCTCGCCGTTGTTGTTGCAGGTGATGATGATCGCCGGGCTGGAGTCGCGGAACGCCCCGCCGACCCCGGTGAGCAGGTTCGTGGCACCCGGGCCGGTGGTGGCGATGGCGACCGCGGGCCGCCCGGTGCGGCGGCCGTGCGCGTCGGCCATGACCGCGGCGGCGCCTTCGTGCCGGGTGTGCACGAACTCGATCGACGGGGTGTCGATGAGCGCGTCGGTGATCGCGAGGGTCTGGCCGCCGACCACGCCGAAGACGTGGGTGATCCCGAGCGATTCGAGCATCGTCACGACGAGCTGACCGCCGGTGGGCTTGTCCGACATCCGTGCATCCTCACTTCGCGTTGGGCAGGTCCGCCGGTGGCGCGCGGCGGGTTCGCGTCCCGGCTCCGCCCCGGCCGGTGTCCGGATCTCCAGGGGGTGCGCGGGGTTCCTCCTCGGCCGGCTCGCGCCGGGCGGGTCGCCCCTTGACCGGGGCGGTGCGCCGGGCTTTACTGTAGCTCGAAACGGCTAGTTGTCTAGTCTTTTGTTCGGTGCGATGACCGGGCATCGTCGAGCACCCCGCGCACGACCAGCGGAGATCCCGGCGCGCTCCGCGGCGCAGGCGCCGGACGCGCGCACCTGCCGCGACCGGACCGGCCGACGACACCTGAACCACAGCGACAACGGAGTCAGCACATGGTCAGTGGCCCACCACCCACCTCCCCACCGGAGCACGCCCCCGACCGGCGGCGGCTGACGCGGCGCGCGGCGTTCGCCAGCCTCGTCGGGACCGCCGTGGAGTGGTACGACTACTTCATCTTCGGCACCGCCTCCGCGCTGGTGTTCGGCACGCTGTTCTTCCCCGGCGACGACCCGGTCGTCGGCACCCTGTCCGCGTTCGCGGTGTTCGGCGTCGGCTTCTTCGCCCGCCCCGTCGGCGGCATCGTGTTCGGGCACCTCGGCGACAAGATCGGCCGGAAGGCCGCACTGGTCACCACGCTGCTGATGATGGGGACGGCGACGTTCCTCATCGGGCTGCTGCCCACCGCCGCGGTCATCGGGATCTGGGCACCGGTGCTGCTGGTGCTGTGCCGTCTGGTGCAGGGGCTCGGCGTCGGCGGCGAGTGGGGCGGGGCCTCGCTGGTCGCCGTCGAGTTCGCGCCCCCGGGCAAGCGCGGCCTCTACGGCACCTTCCCGCAGATCGGCAACGCCGTCGGACTCGTGCTGAGCACCGGCGTCTTCGCCTGGGTGTCCACGCTGCCCGAACCGCAGCTGATGTCCTGGGGCTGGCGGGTGCCGTTCCTGCTCAGCGGGGTGCTGATCGCGCTGGGCATGGTCATCCGGCTCAAGCTCACCGAGACGCCCGCTTTCCAGGCCGCGCAGCGCAGCCTCGACGCCGACGCCGACGCGGCGGAGAAGCCGCCGCTGGGCCAGGTGCTGCGGCACTTCCGGCGGCCGCTGCTGCTGGCGATGGGGATGCGGCTCGGCGAGGTCTTCGCCGGCTACCTCATCCTCACCATCGGGCTGGCCTACGCCACGAGCTACACCGACCTGCCCGAGACCGACGTGCTGCTGGCCGGGACGGTCGCCGCGGTGCTCGCGCTGTTCGGCTACGGCGCCTCCGGGCTCGCCTCCGACCGCTGGGGCAGGCGCGCCGTGTTCGCGTTCGGCGCGGTCGCCGGGCTGGTGCTGGTGTTCCCGTTCTTCTGGGCGCTCGACACCGGGTCGGTAGCGCTGATGTTCGTGGTCTACGTGGGTTTCTACGTGCTCTCGGTCGGGCCGATGTACGGCGTGGAACCGGCGTTCTTCGCGGAGCTGTTCGGCACCAAGGTCCGCTACACCGGCATCTCGCTGGCCGCGCAGCTGCCCGGCATCCTGATCGGGCTGTGGCCCGCCGCCTCCACCGCGCTGCTGCTGGCCACCGGCGGCGATCCGTGGCCGGTCGCCGCGATCACCGGTGGATTCGTCCTCATCGGACTGGTGTGCGCGTGGCTGGCGCCGGAGACCAGCAGGCTCGACATCGACGGCACCGGTGGCACCGACGCACCCGCCGCCGCACCCGCCGTCGACGGGGGAGGAGTGCGATGACCGCGCCACCGCTGGACGGGCTGCGGGTGCTCGACCTGTCCCGGTTCATCGCCGGACCGCTGTGCTGCCAGATCCTCGGCGACATGGGCGCCGAGGTCATCAAGGTCGAGCGGCCCGGCGGCGAGGACTCGCGGCGCAACGTGCCGCACCACCGCGGGCACAGCCTCTACACGCTCAACTACAACCGCAGCAAGCACGGCATCACCCTCGACACCCGGCACCCGAAAGCGCTGGGAGTGCTGGAAGAACTCGTGCGCGGCAGCGACGTCGTGGTGGAGAACTTCCGGCCCGGAACGCTCGCGAAGATGGGCCTCGGCTGGGAGCGGATCCACGAGCTCGACCCGCGTGCCGTCCTCGTGTCGATCTCCGGGTTCGGCCAGACCGGCCCCAACCGGGACCGCGCCCTGTTCGACGCGATCGCGCAGGCCGCCTCCGGGCTGATGAGCATGACCGGCACGCCCGACGGCCCGCCCACGATGGCCGGGGCGTTCGTCGCCGACCACATCGCCGCCTTCCACGGCGTGATGGGCGCGATGATGGCGCTCGCCGCCCGTGCCCGCACCGGAGACGGCCAGCACGTCGACATCTCCTGCCTGGACGCGCTGTTCTCCTGCATGGGCACGCTGCCCGCGGCTTGGCGGATGCTCGGCGAGGAGGTCGGGCGCACCGGCAACCGGGACCACATCACGGTGCCCGCCAACGCCTATCCCACCGCCGACGGGTACCTGTACCTGCACGCGGGCACCGACGCGCTGTTCCCGCGGCTCGCCGCCGCGATGGGGATGCCCGAGCTGACCGGCGACCCGCGGTTCGCCGACCAGGAAGCCCGGTTGGTGCACGTCGAAGCGCTGGACGACGTGGTGCGCGGCTTCACCCGGCGGCACACCTCGGAGCGGATCGGGGAGCTGCTCGCCGCGGCGGGCGTGCCGTACTCCCCGGTCAACAGCGTCGCCGAGGCGACCGACTCGGCGCAGGTGCGGGCCAGGGACATGATGATCGAGGTGGAGCACCCCGAGCTCGGCACCCTCGTGCTGCCCGGGCTCGCCCTCAAGCTCGGCGGCACGCCCGGCTCGGTCCGCAAAGCACCGCCGCTGCCCGGCGAGGACAACGCCGAGGTCTACCCGCGGCTGCTCGGCCTGGACGCCGACGAGCTCGCCGCGCTGCGCGCCGACGGCGTGATCTGACCCCCGACAGGAAGCGAGAACCGCATGACCTGGCGAGATCTGACCGATCCGCGCGCGGTCGCCCACGGCGTGGACCACGAGGCCGGGCTCAAGGAACCGGTCTTCGAGAACCTGAGCATCCCCGAGCACTTCGGGCCCGTCACCGTCCTCGTCGACGACCACAAGATCAAGCGGTACGCGTTCACCCAGGACGACCACCACCCGTGGCACTTCGGCCCGAGCCCGTTCGGCGGCCGCATCGCGCACGCGGGGCTGCTGTCCAACGACCTCGTGCAGCTGTTCACCACCGCCTACCGGGCGAGCCGCACCGTCGGGCTGCACACCGAGGAGCAGCTGTGGTTCGACGGGCCCGCGCACCTCGACGAGGAGGTGGTGCTGGCCGGGTCCTACGTGGACTCCTACACCCGGCGCGGCCAGGACTACGTGGTGATGGAGGCGAGCGCCACCGCCGCCGACGGACGCGGCATCCTGCGGCACCGCGGCGTCGAGATACTGCGCACCCGGCCCGGTGACGTCGCAGGCCGCAACCGGACCGGTGGTGGCGGCACGGCCGGGACCGTCGACGGCACCTTCGACCCGGACGCCCCCACCGCGGTCGCCGGAACGCCGACCGTGCGGCCCGGGGCGCCGCTGCCGCCGCTGCACGTCACGATCACGCAGGAGCAGGCGTCGGTGTTCTCCCGCTGCGGCGAGTACGTCCGCAACACCCACAGCGACCTGGCCGTGGCCAGGGAGGCAGGGCTGCGCATCCCCATCGTGCAGGGACAGCAGCAGTGCGGGCTGATCACCGGGATGCTCACCCGCTTCTTCGGCGCCGACCTGTTCACCGGTGGATGGCTGCGGGTCAAGTTCATCAACCCCGTCGAGGTCTTCGAACCCCTGGAGGTGGGCGGTGCCGTCACGGCCGTGCAGGAAGCGGGCCCCGGGCGCCTCGCGATCGACGTCGAAGTGTGGGTGCGCCGCGCCGACGGCAAGCTCAGCACCGTCGGCTGGGCGCGCGCCGAAGCCCCCGAAACCGCCCCGCGGCGGACCTGAGCGTCCGCACCGGGCGGATACCCTGAGAGCCGATCACACCACCCCGAGGAGTTCCCCGCCGTGGCCACGCGCCCGATGTACGAGGTCATCCGAGACGACCTGCTCGACCGGATCAACACCGGCGCGCTCGCCCCCGAGAGCCGGCTGCCGAGCGAGAAGGAACTCGCCGAGCGCTACGGCGTCAGCCGCATGACGGTCCGGCAGGCCTTCGACGCGCTGGTGCGGGAACGGCTGGTGGTGCGCAGGCGCGGCGCGGGCAGCTTCGTGGCCCCGCGGCGCGCCCGGTCCCGGCGGTTGAACCGGCTGGTGCCCTTCGGCGACGAGGTCACCGAGGACGTGGTCACCACCGAGATCCGCCGCGCCGTGCTCGTCCCGCCCGGCGAGATCGCCGAGGTCCTCGACCTCGACGATGCGGCGGAAGCGGTCCGGCTCGTCCGGCTCCGCACCGTCGACGGAACGCCCGCGGCCGTGCAGGAGTCCTGGGTGCCGGTCGCCGCCGCCCCCGGACTCGCCCGCGCCGAGCTGGTCGCGGGCTCGCTGTACCGCACCCTCGCCGAGCGCTGCGGCGTCGCGGTCAGCTGGGCCGAGCAGGAGATCACCGCCTGCGCCGCGACGAAGGAGCTCGCCGGCCTGCTGGAGGTGGCCGTGCGCGCCCCGCTGGTGGAGGCGCACCGGACCACGCACGACGACACCGGGCGCGCCGTCGAGCACGCCCGGAGCTGGACCCGGCCGGAATTCCCGTTCGTCGTCCGGCTCGACACCTGACCCCTCGCGGCACGAGCCGCGCACCCCGTCGCCACGTCCCGCCCGCCGCGGGACGGCGATGCCCCACGCCCAGAGGAGCTGGCCATGAACCGGTGGTGGACCGGAACCAAGGAAGCGATCTTCGAGAACATCGAGGTCCCGGAGGTGTTCGGCCCGTTCGACGTGGTCGTCGACGAGCGGATGGTGCGCAACTACGCCTTCGCCCAGGACGACGACGGAGCCGGGCGGCTCACCGCCGCGGACGGGCGACCGGCGGCCAGTCCCGCGGTGCTGTCCAACGAGCTGCTGTTCCTGTTCTACGCCGCCTACGACGGCAACACGGCGCGCGGGCTGCACACCCACGAGGAGCTCTCGCTGCACTCGCCGGTCGTGATCGGCGAGACCGTCACCCTCAGCGGCCGGTACGTGCACACCGAGGTGCGGCGCGGCAACGGCTACGTCGTGATGGAGGCCGAAGCCCGAGGCGCCGACGGCAGGCTGCTGCTGCGCCACCGCGGCACCGAGATCATGCGGGTGCACGCCGCCGACGTGGTGGGCGGCAGCACCGCGCCGGCCCCGTCCCGGCTGGTCACCGGCGAGCTCCTCGACGTCGCCCCGGCCGCCGCGGCGAGCGGGGACCTCGACGAGCGGACCCCGATCCGGCCGGTGCGCAAGAAGATCTCGCAGGAGCAGATGTACGTCTTCTCCTGGGGCGGCCGCGGGTTCTCCAACATCCACACCGATGCGGCGGGCGCGCGGCGCTCCGGGATGGACCGCACCGTCGCCCAGGCGATGCAGCAGGTCGGCTACCTCTCCGAGATGCTCACCGCGTTCCACGGCGGCGCGTGGATCGACGGCGGGCACCTGGCGGTGAAGTTCGTGCACCCGTTCTACGTGGACGAGGAGGTCACCGCCCGCGGCGCGGTGCTGGGCGCCATCGAGCACGAGGGGCAGCGGCATCTGGAGAGCGAGGTCTGGGTGGAGAACGTGGACGGGGTGAAGACCGCCGTCGGCTGGGCCCACGCCCCGCTGCGCTGATCCACCGCGCGGGTGGGCGGCCCGCCGGCTCCGCGGTCGGTCGGGCCGGCACCTCGTGCGGAACGGTGCCGGGTCAGCCGCGCCAGCGGTCGTCGGGGTCGCGAACGGCCGTCGCCGCCAGCTCCGGCCGGGTGCCCTGCCGCGGCCGGGGTTCCGGCGCGGCAGGGCAC
>NZ_JAIUKB010000172.1:17991-20809 GCF_020176785.1 Saccharopolyspora sp. 6V
CGGGGGGGGCGGGGGGGGGGGGGGGGGGGGGGGGGCCGGGCGGGGCTCGGCGGCGAGCTGGCGGCCCTGCACCACCAGCACCACGACGCCGAGCACCAGCGCGGCCAGCGCCGCCCACAGCACCGGCGGGGCGCCGCCGACCCACCACAACGTGCCGGCGATCCCCAGCGCCGCGCCGCAGAGCACGGCGAGCGCGTGGAAGAGCAGGTGCACCGCGTAGCCCTTCACCGTTACCTCCCGACGCGTTGCTGTCCGATCGTGGCGACCACTGTGCGCACGCGCGCCACCCGGTTCCCGTTGTCCCGAACCGCGCAACGATCACGACTTCGGGTGGAAGCGGTGACTACGGGTCGCCGCGGCACCGCGGGGCGCGCACCTTCACCCGATAGTAGCGCCGCCTATGGTCGAATTGCCTGATCAAGGGCGTTCGCCACGTTCGTCTGATCGCTCGGGACAGGGGCGCGCCCGACACCTCCCCGGCACTGAATTCCCTCGATCGGAGGGCACCCGGTCCGGCGTCCGGCACCGTTCGGGGCCCCGCCCTACGGTGAATTCCGGCGAGGTCCTCGTCGCCGGCGCGCGCCGGACGGGAACCCGGTGCCGTGCACGCGTTTCTCTCGGGGGTGAGGTCGGTGCTGAACACGTTGGCGGTCTTCGCGCTGGTGGCTTCGGTGGCCATCGGAACGATCATCGGATCGCTGATCGCCCTGTGCTGGTTCGAGGAACGCCTGCTCGGGGGACGACCGCGTCCGGTGCCCGACCGCCGGCTCGGCGTCGAACCGGAGCCCGCCGAGACCACGCCCGAACGGGTCGCCGTGCTGCGGCCCGAACCGGAGCAGCGGGTGCCCGCGCAGGCCGCCGCCGAGCCTCAGCCGGGCGTGCTGAAGTCCGCGAAGTCGAACCCGGGCGAGACGACGCAGGTCGCCAGCGACTCCACCGTCGCCGAGGCCACCGCCCGCTGCCACGTCCCGGCGGGCACCAGGACCTGAGGGTCCTGCCCGGCACCCGCGCCCAGCACGTGGTTGCGCGGCTGCTCGGCGGGCGCGTCGCCGTCCCCGCCCAGCACCAGCGTCAGCGGGCCGCCCCGGTGCCACAGCCACAGCTCGGCCGAACCGATCCGGTGCCACTCCGAGGTGTGCCCGGCGGAGAGCAGGTAGTAGATCGCCGTCGCGGTCGGCCGGGTGCCCCGCTCGTCGGGCGTCACCTCGACGTCGCTGGTCCAGGTCCGCCGGAACCAGCCGCCCTCCGGGTGCGGCAGCAGGTTCAGCTCCTCCGCGGTGCGGCTGCGCGTCTCCAGCGCCGCGAACCGGCCGCGCACGTCGCGCCGCGCGTAGTGCAGGCCGATCACCGCCGAGCGCTCCAGCGAGCCGTAGACGTGCGGGAACAGCACGTCGGCGGCGACCCCGGCCGGCGGGTGCGGTGCCGCCGCCTCCCAGCGCACCGGAGCGGACAGCCGCCGCGGATCGAGTTCCAGCGCCACCAGCTGCTCGTCCGCGTCCGCGTACAGCGCGTTGGCGACCGCCAGCGCCGTGGCCATGTCCGGCGAGCAGTGCACGAACCCGTCGGTCTCCAGCGAGGGGGAGCCGATGTGGTCCGCGGCCGCGTGGAACGCGCTCAACGGCAGCAGGTGCAGCAGTCTGGATCGAGTCACGTCGGCAGTCTGCCTGTCCGCACCGCGCGTTGTCAGGTCGCGCGCCCCGCCCCGCGGGTCGATCACCCCGCCGGGCGGCCGCACTACGATCGCGCCGGACGCCGTCGAAGGAGGAGTGCATGCGCATCGCGGTGCTCGATGACTACCAGGAGGTCGCGCGGGACTACGCGGACTGGGACTCGCTGCCCGCGCAGGTCGAGTTCTTCCACGACACCCCCGCCGACCGCGCGGAGCTGCTGCGGCGGCTCGCCCCGTTCGACGTGATCGCCGCGATGCGGGAGCGGACCCCGTTCCCGCGGGAGGTGCTGGCCGCGCTGCCGCAGCTGAAGCTGCTGGTCACCACCGGCATGCGGAACGCGTCGATCGACCTGGACGCGGCCACTGAGCTCGGCATCACCGTGTGCGGGACGGGCAGCGGTGCCGCGCCGGACCGGGCGTGGGGACCGACGGCGGAGCTCACCTGGGGTCTGATCATCGCGGTCACCCGGCAGATCCCGGAGCAGGACCGCGCGATCCGGGACGGCGGCTGGCAGCGCGGCGTCGGGTTCGAGCTGGCCGGGCGCACGCTGGGCGTGCTCGGGCTGGGCAGGCTCGGCAGCCAGGTCGCGAAGGTCGGTGCCGCGTTCGGCATGGACGTCATCGCCTGGAGCCGGAACCTCACCGCGGAGGCCGCCGCGGAGGCCGGGGCGCGCCGGGTGGAGAAGGAGGAGCTGTTCCGCGGCTCCGACGTGCTCACCGTGCACACGGTGCTCAGCGAGCGCACCCGCGGGCTGGTCGGCGCGGCGGAGCTGGCGCTGATGCGGCCCACCGCGTACCTGGTGAACACCTCGCGCGGGCCGATCGTGGACGAGGTGGCGCTGCGCGAGGCGCTGCACGCGGGACGGCTCGCCGGGGCGGGCCTCGACGTCTACGGGACCGAGCCGCTGCCCGCAGGCGACCCGTGGCGGACCACGCCGCGCACCGTGCTCACCCCGCACGTCGGCTACGTGACCGAGGGCACCTACCGGACGTTCTACGCCGAGACGGTGGCCGACGTGCGCGCCTTCCTGGACGGGGCGCCGGTGCGGGTGCTCAACGGCTGACCGGGCCGGGGGGGGGGGGGGGGGGGGGGGGGGGGGGGGGGGGGGGGGGGGGGGGGGGGGGGGGGGGGGGGGGGGGGGGGGGGGG
>NZ_JAIUKB010000173.1:0-20766 GCF_020176785.1 Saccharopolyspora sp. 6V
CTCGCCGGTCGATTTGAGCTCGATGCCCTTGCCTCGCCGAAACACCCGTGCTCCCGTCCGTTCCTCGGTGCCGCATCGAGGGGCAGTTCTCCGACGAAGCGAGTGGTCACCGGTCCGGCATCGGGCCGCGAACGGTCCTGCTGCTCGGGCGGGACCGCCGGCTGGAACCAGGGGCGAACTAGATCGTCTTGAAGTGTCATCCGTATCGACTCTGCGGGGAGCAAACGGCCAGTACCACCAGTGGGTGACCCACCGGCGGATCAGACCCTACCGGTAACGGACCGGTAAAGCACCACCCGAGTGGGCGCGAAATGTGGGTGATCCGCCGCGCACTGTCACGGCCAGTGCCGAACATCGTCCTCAACTGCGGCGATCACTGCGGTCGCTAGGGCCAGAAGCGGGATGCGTTCCCCGCCACATCCCGCCCGCGGTCGCCGACCGTGAGCGGCCGTGCCGACTTCGCGGGCCGGTTCGGGCACCTTCGTGCTCACGGTCCGTGGCAGGAGACCGGTGCGCGGGCACCGCAGGACACCCGCCCTGTTCGCTGCGTGCGCGGGTCTCCCCGGGATCGAACTCGGGGAGACCCGCCGCGGCTCACGGTTCGGGCCACGTCCCGCACGGCCAGATGTCGTCCCAGCCGCTGTTGCCGGCGCCGAGATCGACGGTGAACGTCCCCCGGTCCGGGCAGTTGTACACCCCGGCCGCGCCCACGGACTCCGCGGTGACCTGCTCGAAGCGGGCCGCACCGCCGGTCTCGGCCTGCACGACGACCGTGCCCACGCCGCGCAGCTCCGCGCCCTCGACGGTGACGCCGCGGACCTCGTGGCCCTGCCCGCCGCCCGAGGAGAACTCGAACACCGAGTACGGGCTACCGGTCGCGGTCGTCCCGGCGATCCGGACCTCGGCCTCGATGGGCGAGTCGTACGCGTCCACTCGCAGCGCCCCCATCGGGTGTAGCCGGTTCGGGTTCATCGCCCCGGTGCGCACCAGCTCGTTGCCGGTCACCTCGATCGTGCCGCTGAGCGGGAAGAACGGAGCCGCGAACGCCTGGTTGGAGATCGCGATGCCGCTGCCCAGCGCGTTGGTGTCGGCGACCAGGTTGTCCCGCACCTGCAGGTCGGTGCCGCCGTAGACGGCGATGCCGTTGGCGAGGTTCGGGGCGATCACGGTGTTGCCGGTGAACGAGCTGCCGGTGTCGGGCGCGTGCAGCGACCACATGGCCAGCGAGTCGTCCCCGGTGTTGCGCAGGAAGTTGTTCCGCACCCGCACCCCGCGGGCCGACCCGTTGAGGTTGATGCCGTCGGCGGTGGTGTCCAGGATCCGGTTGCCCTCGACCAGCAGGTCGTCGTTGTTCCCGGTCAGCCACATGCCGACCTTGAGGTGCTGCAACCACAGCCCGGTCATCTCGGAACCCGCGCCGAGACTGCCGGTGACGAAGTTGTCCGGGGAGTCGTCGACCCGGTCGGTGACGTCGCCGAGCACCGCGAAGTCGCGCAGCCGCACCCCGCCCGCGGACTCGGTCTGGTCGATCAGGTGCGAGCTCAGCAGCACCGACCGCCACGGCCCGGCGCCGATGATCGAGACCTGTTCGACGGCCAGCGGGGAGTCGATGCGGAACCGGCCTTCGGGCACCCACACTTCGGTGCCCGCGGCCCTGGCCCGCTCGATCGCGGCGGTGAACGCGGCCGCGGAGTCCTCGGCGCCGGTCGGATCGGCACCGGTGTCGAGCACGGACACCGAGCCCTGCGGCGCCTCGGGGGCGGGAGCGACCTGTTCGAAGTCGGCGACGTCGACGGTGTAGGAGGGCACCGTGCCCGGTTGCAGCCGCACCACGTCCCCGGCGTGCAGGTCGCGGTCCAGCAGCAGGCGGGCGTGGTCGAACAGGTGGTGGGTCGTCGACCCTTCGATGTCCGGGGTGTCGAGGTAGGAGTACTCGCTGGTGACCCGCAACGGGGTGTCGAGGCGTTCACCGTTGACCGACACGGTCACGGTGCCCTCGGTGCCGTCCGGGACGCTGCCGGAGACGGTCAGCGCGTTCGCGTCGGCGCCGAGGGAGAACTCGACGTACCGGTCCGGGCCGTCCAAGGTCACCGCGCGACGCCCGGAGGCCTCCGAGGCGAGGCTGCCCTGGGTGAGGTCGGGGCCCAGGACGGTGCCGTTGGTCTCGGCGCCCTCGGCTTCCACCGAGGTGAACGGGGTCTGCGCGCCGGCGCGCGCGTCGGGTTCGGCGGCCGCGGTGGCCGGCGCGGTGGTGCCCGCGGCCAGCAGCGCGACCGCGGCCGTCACGGCGCGGCGGCGCCACCGCGGATCGCGGCCGGTGTCGGGGAGTTCGGGGCTCGGCACAGCACGTCCTTCGGGTCCGGGGAACGAGCGGGTTCGGCGGCCCGCACGGCCGCGTCACCTGCGGAAAGCGCTCACCGTAGGAGCGCGCCGGACCCGGGCGGACCCGATGACGGGAACCCGACAGGGCGGCTGCTCCGCGCGCCGCACCCGTTGCCCCACTCGCCGTCAGGCAGGTTCGGCGACCAGCGCCAGCGGCCAGTGCTCGGCGCGGGCGCGCACGTCGGCCGCGCGGGCCCGCAGCCCGTCGGCTTCGGCGGTGTCGGTCGCGCGGTCGGCCTGGCGGTCGAGGAACCCGGCGAAGTCGTGCTGCTGGTCGCGGTGCCAGCCGGTCTGGTCCTCGTGCAGGGCGGCGAGGGCGCGGGTGCCGATCTCGTCCGGGTGGGTCTTGGCCAGCCGCCACGCCAGCCGGGCGCAGGCCAGCGCGTCGGCGGTGGCGTCGTGCGCGGAGTCCAGCCGCACCCGGTAGTGCTCGCACAGCGCGCCGAGGGTGCGCTTGCCCTTGCGGTAGCGGTCGAACCGCTTGTCCAGGCAGCGCGGATCGACGACCGGCCCGGTCACCTCCAGCTTCCGCCCGTGGTGGCGGCGCAGCTCCGAGTCCAGCAGCGACAGGTCGAACGGCGCGTTGAACACGCACAGCGGCCGCGTCGGGTGCCAGGTGTCGGTCAGCGCTTCGGCGATCTCGGCGGCGACCTCCGCGGCGGGGCGGCCGTGCTCGCGGGCGTGGTCGGTGCTGATGCCGTGCACTTCGGCGGCCTCGGCGGGGATCTCCACACCGGGGTCGGCCAGCCAGGTGCGGACCTGCGGTTCGCGGCCGGGCACGATGGAGATCAGGGTGCCGGTCACGATCCGGTCGGTGCCGGTGTCCGTTCCGGTGGTTTCCAGGTCGAACGCCAGCAGCGGCCCGTCCGCCCAGGACGACGTGGGGTTGGTCATGATCGCCACGGTATCGAGATCGTCCGACGCGATCAGCGGGCCTCGCCGGAGGATCCGGTGATCGCGCAGTGATCCGCCCGACTCGATCGGGCGCGGCAGGAGGAGGACCGGGCAGTGGCAGAACCGATCGCCACCACCACGTCGGGGCGGGTCCGCGGGATCCGCGGCGGCGGGGTGGTGCGCTTCCGCGCGGTGCCCTACGCGGCCGCACCCACCGGTGACCTGCGGTTCGCGGCCCCACGACCGGCGCCGCGCTGGGGCGGGGTCCGCGCGGCGGACCGGGTCGGGCCGGTCGCGCCGCAGCAGGCCGCGGGGGAGCTGCCGGGCTTGGACGTCTCGGTGCTGCGCGGCCCGGAGTGGTTCGGCGGCGACGACTACCTGACCGCCGAGATCACCCGCCCGGACCAGGACGGCGCCGGACTGCCGGTGCTGGTGTTCGTGCACGGCGGCGCGTTCGTCAGCGGCGGCGGCGCGGCACCGCTCTACGACGGGGCCGCGTTCGCCCGCTCCGGGGTGGTGCTGGTCGCGATCAACCACCGGTTGGGAGCGGAGGGCTTCGCCCCGATCGGGGAAACGAACGTGGGATTGCGCGACCAGCTGGCCGCGCTGCGCTGGGTGCGGGACAACGCCGCCGCGTTCGGCGGCGACCCGGGCAACGTCACGGTGTGCGGGCAGTCCTCCGGGGCGATGAGCATCGCGGACCTGCTCGGTTCGCCGCTGCTGGACGGGGTGGTGGACCGGGCGATCGTGCAGAGCGGGCACACCGGCATGACCCGCTCGCGGAACCTGGGCCGGGTGCTGGTGGAGTCGCTGGCGCGGCACCTGGGCGTTCCCGCGACGGCGGAGGCGTTCCGGCGACGGCGGAGGCGTTCCGGCGGGTCGGGGTGCGGGAGCTGCTGGCCGCGCAAGCAGCGGTCATGGCGCCCGGCGGTGCTCCGGACCTGCGCGACGAGCACGGCCACGACCCGTCGTTCGGGCTCAGCGCGTTCCTGCCGGTGCACGGCGACGACGTGCTGCCGGTGCCGCCGGGCGAGGCGGTGGCCGCGGGCAGCGCGGCCGGGATCGACGTGCTGGTGAGCACCTGCCGGGAGGAGATGGCGCTGTACCTGGTGGCCTCCGGCGTCGTCGACTCCACCACCGACGAGCAGGCCGTCGCCGCGCTCGGTGCCTCGCACCCGGACGCGTCCGGCGTGCTCGCGGCCTACGGCCTGGGGCGGCGCCCGGCGGGCGAGGCGCTGTCGGCGGCGCTGACCGACCTGGTGTTCCGGCTGCCGGCCCGGGAGTTCGCCGCGCGCCACCGCGATTCCGGTGGGCGCACGCACGTCGCCGAGTTCACCTGGCGCTCGCCGCGCTTCGGCGGCCGGCTGGGTGCCTGCCACGGGTTGGAGCTGCCGTTCGTGTTCCACAACCTGGCGGTCGCCACCGGGCCGACCGGGCTGCTCGGGGAGGAGCCGGACCGTGCGCTGGCGGATCGGCTGCACGGGGCGTGGGTGTCGTTCGCGGCCACCGGCGACCCGGGGTGGCCGGAGCACCGGGGCGGTCACGTGTTCACCGCGGGACCCGAGCCGGGGGCCGGCGGGCCCCGGTGACGGGTGCCCGGCCGCCGGTGGCCTGCGCGGCTACGATCCGCGGCGTGTCCGATCTCGCGGCCTGGCCGGCCGCCGCGCCGCTGCTGACGGTTCGACTGCGGCTGGAACCGCTGCGGGTCGCGCACGCGCGGGAGACCGCGCCGGTCCTCGACGACGTGCGGCTGCACGAGTGGACCGGTGGGGAACCGCGTTCCGCCGACGAGCTCGCGGCGCGCTACCGGTGGCAGGTGGCCGGGCACTCCCCGGACGGCGAGCAGGGCTGGCTGAACTGGATCGTGCGCGGCCGCGCCGACGGGCGGGTTCGCGGCACCGTGCAGGCCACGCTCACCCGCCCGGAGCCGGGACTGCTGCGGGCCGCGCTCGCCTGGGTCGTCGGCACCGAGCACCAGGGCCACGGCTACGCGCAGGAAGCGGCGCGGACCATGGCCGGCTGGCTGCACGAGCAGGGCGTCGGCGAGCTGACCGCGCACATCCGTCCCGGACACCGGCGGTCGAGCGCGGTCGCCCGCGCGGTGGGCCTGTCCCCGACCTCGGCGGTCGTGGACGGGGAGGTCGTCTGGTCCGACCGGGCCCGGTGAGCCGCCTCAGCGCTCCAGGTGCCGGGCCCTGGGGCGGGCGCGCAGGCGTGCGCGGGGTGGTTCGGGCGCGGGCAGCGCGGCGCCGTCGTAGCCGGGCACGGCTCCGAACCGGTCCGCGCTGGGGCCGGTGCGCTCGGCCTCCCAGTCGCGGCGCGCTTCGACGACTTCCTCGTGGGTGCGGGCGACGAAGTTCCACCACATGACCAGTTCCTCGTCGAACGGCGCCCCGCCGATCAGCAGCGCCCGGCTCGCCGACGCCGCGGACAGCAGGACCTCCCGGCGCCCTTCGCCGAGGTGCAGCAGCGAGCCGGTGGTGAGCGCGGTGCCGTCGACCTCCACCGGATCCGACAGCGCCAGCACCGCGTGCTCGAAGTCCGGGCGCAGCGGCAGCCGCACCCGCCCACCGGGGCGCAGCGCGATCTCGGCGCCGACCAGCGGGGTGTAGGTGCGGGCCGGTGAGGTGGCGCCGCCGAGCTCGCCGTTGATCACGGTGATGCGGCCGCCGTCCTCGGTGAGCACCGGCAGGTCGGCGTGCTGCTCGAAGTGGGCTGGCCCGTTGCGGTCCCGTTCGGGCTGGGCGATCCACAGCTGCACGCCGTGCAGCACCGGGGAGTGCTCGGCCGGGGTCTGCTCGGAGTGGGCGATGCCGCCGCCCGCGGTCATCAGGTTCAGCTGCCCGGGCCGCACCAGCCGCGCGTTGCCGAGGCTGTCCTGGTGCAGGATCTCGCCGTCGAGCAGCCAGCTGACGGTCTGCAACCCGATGTGCGGGTGCGGGGGCACCTGCATCCCCGGACCACCGCCGAGGTCGGTCGGACCGTAGGAGTCCACGAAGCACCAGGCGCCGACCATGCGCAGGTCCCGGTGCGGCAGGGTGCGGCGCACCCGCATCGCCCGCGGCCCGCCCAGCGGCACGTCGCGCGGTTCGAGCAGGTCCGCGCGGGGTTCGGCGGTGCCGGTGGGCGGCCCGTCGCAAACGGTGCGTTCGGCGGGGTCCGGTTCGGTGTTGCTCACGGGACGACGGTAGCCCGCGCGATCAGAGGGCGGCGCGCGCGGACTCGGGCACCAGGTCGAGGTGCTCGGGGTGCTTGCGGATGTAGGCGGCGATGTAGGAGCAGGTCGGCGTGACCTGCACCCCTTCGGCGCGCAGCGAGTCGAGCGCGGTCTTCGCGAGCGTCCCGGCGAGCCCGGCGCCCTGGTGGGCGGGGTCGATCTCGGTGTGCACCAGGTCGACGTGCCCGGGGGTGCGCCGGTAGTCGACGAACCCGGCGAGCTCGCCGCCGACGGTGATCTCGAACCGGTTGCGCTCCGGGTGGTCCTGCACCTGCGGTTGTTCGCTCATACCGCCCTTCTACCAGTTCGCGCGGCGGTGCGTCCGGTTCGGGCCGATCGCGCATTCCGGGCAGTCGAGGCTGAGCAGGTCGACCTGGACAGGTGGGACTGGACAGTTCAGACTGTCGAATTTACCGTGGGGGCATGACGGGAACCGAGAACGACGACTCGGCGGTGCGCGCCTCCCGCGAGGTGCGGGTGGTGGTCGGCAGGCTGCGGCGCAGGCTGCGCGAGCTGGCCGTCGGCGACGACCTCACCCCCTCGCAGACCTCGGTGCTCACCCGGCTCGGCAAGGAGGGCGACTCCTCGGCCAGCGTGCTCGCGGTCGCCGAAGGGGTGCGGCCGCAATCGATGGCCAGCACGCTCGCCGCCCTCGACCAGCACGGGCTCATCGAACGCCGCCCCGACCCGGCCGACGGCCGCAGGCAGCTCATCACGCTCAGCGACGTGGGCAAGCGCCGCGCCGAAGGCGATCGGCAGGCCCGCCGCGAATGGCTCACCACCGCCTTGCAGGAACGCTGCACCGAACAGGAACGGCACGTGATCATCGAGGCGATGGCGCTGCTGGAACGGGTCGCGGAGCGGTGACCGCCACCGGGCAGGAGCGCTTCGACCGGAAGCTGATCGCCCCGATGGTGCTCGGGTCGGCGCTGAACCCGGTGAACTCCTCGATGATCGCGGTGGCGCTGGTGCCGATCGGCGCCGCCCTCGGCGCGCCACCCGCCGAGACCGCGTGGCTGGTGTCCGCGCTGTACCTGGCCACCGCCATCGGCCAACCCGTGGTGGGCAGGCTGGTGGACCTGCACGGCCCGCGGCGGCTGTTCCTCGCCGGTGCGGCGCTGCTCGGGATCGCCGGAGTGCTCGGAGCGCTGGCGCCGAACCTCGGCGTGCTCGTCGTCGCGCGGGTGCTGATCGGCTTCGGCACCTGCGCGGGCTACCCGGCGGCGATGCACCTGATCCGCAGCGAATCGCGGCGCACCGGGCGGGACAGCCCGAACGGGGTGTTGACCGCGCTGGCGATCTCCGCGCAGACCATCGCCGTGGTCGGCCCCACCCTCGGCGGGCTGCTGATCGGGTTCGGCGGCTGGCGCACCGTGTTCGCGGTGAACATCCCGCTCTCGCTGGCCTGCCTGGTGCTCGGTGCGCTGCGGCTGCCCCGCGGCGGCGGGCACGAATCCGGTTCGGGTTCGCTCGACGTGCCCGGCATCGCGCTGTTCGCGGCGACGCTGAGCGCGCTGCTGCTGTTCCTGATGGAGCCTTCCACCGCGCACTGGTACCTGCCGGTGCTCGCGGTCGCCGCCGGGGCCGGGTTCGCGGTGCGGGAGCTGCGCGCGGCGGAACCGTTCCTGGACCTGCGGGTGCTGGCCGGGAACCCGCCGGTGCTGGGCACCTTCGCACGGACGCTGCTGGCGTTCACCGTCTCCTACGCGTTCCTGTTCGGCTACACCCAGTGGATGGAGCAGGGCCGTGGGCTCACGCCCACCGAATCCGGGCTGGTGCTGCTGCCGATGTTCCTCACCGGCATCGTCGTGTCCAGCACCACCGGCCGCAGCGACGGCGTCCGTGGCAAGCTGCTCGTCGGCGGCCTGGCCCAGCTGGTGGCGTGCGCGCTGCTGCTGTTCGTCGGCGCGCGCAGCGGGATCTGGCTGCTGGTGGCGATCGCGGTCGTCGTCGGCGTCCCGCAGGGGCTGATCAGCCTCGCCAACCAGAAGGCGCTCTACCACCAGGCCGACCCCGAGCGGATGGGTTCCTCCGCCGGGTTGCTGCGCACCTTCACCTACGTCGGGGCGATGGTCGCGGCCGCCGCAGGCGGCACCTTCCTCAGCGGGGGAGCCGACACCACCGGGCTGCACGGCCTCGCCCTGTTCCTGATCGTCGTCGCCGCTCTGCTGCTGGTGGTGACGGTGCTCGACCGCACGCTGCGGCGCCTCGGGCCCGCGGCGGTGCGGTGATCGACCGGAAAACCCCTCCCGGAAAGGTTCCACCCATGTCCCTGAGCACGCTCGACCCGCGCACCGCGCTGGTCGTCATCGACCTGCAGAACGGCATCACCGGCGCGCCCGGCACCCCGCACACCACCGCCGACGTGGTGCAGCGCTGCGTCCGGCTCGCCGAGGTGTTCCGCGAGCACGACGCCCCGGTCGTGCTGGTGCGGGTCAGCTTCGCCGCCGACGGCGCCGACGCCGCGCCGGGCCGCACCTCCGCCGGGGGCGGCCGCCGCGAGTTCCCGGAGGGCTGGGACCGGATCATCGACGAACTCGCCGGCCACCCCGCCGACATCGTGGTGACCAAGCGGAACTGGGGCGCCTTCCACGGCACCGACCTGGACGTGCAGCTGCGGCGCCGCGGCGTCACCCAGATCGTGCTCGGCGGCATCGCCACCAGCCTCGGCGTGGAGTCCACCGCGCGCGCCGCGCACGAGCACGGCTACCACGTCACGCTGGCCACCGACGCGATGACCGACCTCGACGCGGAGGCGCACCGCAACAGCCTGGAGCGGATCTTCCCGCGCCTCGGCGAAACGGGGACCACCGACGAGGTCGTCGACCTGTTCAAGTCGACCCGCTGACCGGTCTGTCCGCTCAACTCTCGTCGTGTAGCACTGGGGTGGCGGAACCTCAGCGGGTGGTCGAGCTGCGTGCGTGGTCTCTGCTCATCGGCTTCGCCGCTGACAGGACACGGACACGGCCCGCGGCACAGGTTCGAGGACACGCGGTGCGGTTCCGCCACCCGCTCCACAGCAGAAGTCGAGACGCAGCGATCGGAGTCCCATGTCGCGTTCTTCCTACCCCTCGGCCGAATCCGGGCGCGGAGTGCTGGTCACCGGCGCTTCGCGCGGCATCGGTCGTGCCGTCGCGGTCGCGTTCGCCCAAGCCGGGGACCGGGTCGCCGTGCACTGCTCCTCCCGGCCCGAGGACGCCGCCCGCACCCTCGAATCGCTGCCCGGTTCCGGGCACGTGCTGGTGCGGGCCGACCTCGCCGACCCCGGCCAGGTGCAGCGCCTGGTCGGGGAGGCGGTCGACGGGCTCGGCGCCCTCGACGTGCTGGTCAACAACGCGGCGGTGATGACCCCGCACCCGCCCGCGACCACCTCCTACGCCGACTGGCAGGCCGCGTGGCGCAGCACCGTCGAGGTGAACCTGCTGGGCGCGGCGAACCTGAGCCACCAGGTGGCCGCGCACCTCATCGAACGCGGCGCCACCGGGCGCATCGTCAACGTCGGGTCGCGCGGCGCGTTCCGCGGCGAACCCGACCACCCGGCGTACGCGGCGAGCAAGGCGGCGCTGCACGCGCTGGGCCAGTCGCTGGCGGTGGCGCTGGCGCCGCACGGCATCGCGGTGGCCTCGGTGGCGCCCGGGTTCGTCGAGACCGAACGCGTCGCGGGCCGGTTGGAGGGGCAGCAGGGCGCCGACATCCGGGCGCAGAGCCCGTTCGGCCGGGTCGCGGCGCCGGAGGAGGTCGCTTCGGCCGTGCTGTACCTGGCCTCACCGGAGGCGACCTGGTCCTCGGGCGCGGTGCTCGATGTCAACGGCGCGTCCCACCTGCGCACCTGAAACCTGACCTGGTCGGCGCCTCCTTCCTCGGCGCCGAGGTGGTGGTGCCGGTGGGACGCTTCGCGCCGGAGTTCTTCTCCCTCGGCACCGGGTCGGCAGGCCAGGTGCTGCAGAAGTTCGCCACCTGTGCGCGTTCGCGGCGCGCTGAGCGGCGCTCGATCGGCCGTGGAGCCGCGGATATCCTGGGAGCCGGTGGCGACGACGCGGGAGGGCGGCATGACCGAGCGCAAACCGCACGGCACGACGTTCGAGACGTGGATCGAGCGGCAGATCCGCGTCGCCCAGGAACGCGGCGACTTCGAGGACCTCGACGGCCTGGGCCGCCCGCTGCCCGGCGCCGGTGAGCCGCACGACGAGCTGTGGTGGGTCCGCGGCTACGTCGACCGCGAAGGCCTGTCCCGCGAGGCGCTGCTGCCGACCCCGCTGCAACTGCGCAAGGAGGCCGAACGGCTCCGCGGCGAGGTGCGGCAGCTGCCGTCCGAGCAGGCAGTGCGGGATGCGGCCGCGGAGCTCAACCGGCGCATCCTGGCGTGGCTGCGCACCCCGACCGGACCGCAGGTGCCGCTGGGCCTGGTGCAGGTGGAGGAACTCGTCGCCGACTGGCGCGACCAGCGCGCGCGGGCCCGCGCCACCGCTCCGGCCGCGCCGGTCCGGGCGGAGCCGTCGGGCGGGCGGTGGCAGCGCATCACCCGCTTCTTGCGCGGCACCAGCCGGTTCCCCGCCGGGCGCGGCTGAACGGCGGTCAGTCGAGGCAGAACTCGTTGCCCTCGATGTCCTGCATCACCAGGCAGGACTCGTCGTACTCGTCGGCGACCAGCAGCCGCACCCGCTGCGCGCCGAGCTCGACCAGCCGGGCGCATTCCGCTTCGAGCGCGGCGACGCGCTCCTCGCCCACCAGGCCGGTGCCGACCCGCACGTCCAGGTGCACCCGGTTCTTGACGACCTTGCCTTCGGGAACGCGCTGGAAGTACAGCCGCGGGCCCTGCCCTTCGGGGTCGCGGCACACGAACCCGGCGCCCTGCCGTTCCGGCGGCAGCGTGCGGTCGTATTCCGCCCAGCTCGTGAAGCCTTCCGGCGGTGGCGCGACGACGTAACCGAGCACCTCGCACCAGAACCGGGCGAGGCGTTCCGGTTCGGCGCAGTCGAAGGTGACCTGGACCTGCTTGATCGACGACATCCGCTCACCCTAGGTGCCGGGGACCGCGCCGGGGCCGGGAACGGCGAGAATTCCGGAGGTCAGCGCGCTCGCCCCAGGAGCACCGCCCTGATCGGGGCGAACCCGAGGGCGTTGACCGGGGTCCCCATCGGCGAGCCGGGGAGGGTGGCGAGCACCCGGAACGGCGGCGAAGCAGCACGACCAGGCCGAAGGCGAGGCCTCGGCCGGACGTGCGCGGTTCAGCCCCGCACGTGCGGAGTGCAGGTGAGCGCGCCGGGGATCGCGGCGAACGCGATCCGCAGGTGGGCGAGCAGCTCGTCGCGGGTGCCGGTGCTCCCGGCGGCCCACGCGTCCTGGGCGCAACGGGTCGCGGAGATCAGCACGTCGAGGGCGATCCGCGGCCGCGGATCGGTGGTGTCGTCGGGGATGGCGAACCGCTTGCCGAGCACGTCGCGGATGGTGCGGGTGGTGCGGTCGCAGAAGTGCAGGTTGTGCCCGTTGATCGACGCGGTGGTGGCGGTGAGCCGGTGGGCGGCCAGGGTGCGCCGCGCCCATCCTCCGGGCATGTCCGCCACGACGGCGAGCAGGTCGTCCTGGACGGAGTCCAGCAGGGTGCGGTCCAGGTCGGGTTCACCGGCGCGCAGCCGTTCGATCAGCGCGGCCCACATGTCCTGGCTGGGGGCCATCGCGACGTCTTCCTTGCTGGTGAAGTAGCGGAAGAACGTGCGCTTGGAGATTTCGACGGCGGCGCAGAGCTCGTCGAGGGTGACCGCGTCGAAGCCGCGTTCGGTGAACATCTCCAACGCGGTGTCGATCAGCTCTTGGCGGGTGCGCTGCTTCTTGCGCTCGCGCAGCGAACCTGCGGGGGCCTCGGGCATGCGGCCGAGCCTACGCGCAGGTCCGTCCCCGAGTGGTGGATGCCGCTCGGGGACGGACGGCACCCGGTGGCGCGGAGGCGGGCGAGGTCAGCGCTCGAAGCCACCGGCGAAGGGGCCGTCCCGCCAGCGGTCGAGCACCGGGGCGACGGCTTCGGCGAGCATCGGCAGCTGCGGGGCGAGGGCGAGGCAGGCCACCGAGCGCAGCACGCCGATCGCGTCGACCAGGCGCAGCACCCGGTCGTCGAGAGTGCGCAGGCCGAGTGCGCGCGCCGCCGCGTCGTAGGTGGCGGCGGCGTCGGCGCCGAGGAACGCCAGGTCCCATTCGACGGGCCCGGAGGTGGCGAGTTCGAAGTCGGCGAACAGGTCGCCGCCGGGCGTGGTGAGGATGTTGACGGCGGGCGCGTCACCGTGGACCGGCTGGATGCCGACGCCGGGGAACGCGGCCTCGAACTCCTGGCGGGACCGCACCAGCGGCGCGAGCACGTCCCATTCCCGGTGGGCTCGTTCCAGGTCGGCGGGGGCGAGCAGCTCGGGCAGCTCGGCGAGGTCGGCGAGCCCGCGGGTGATCATCCCGAGGTCGACCGCGTCCAGGAAGGGCAGCGCGCCGGGGTAGCCGCGCAGCGCCAGGTGCAGGTCGGCGACCAGGCGGCAGCGGTCGAGGTAGTCGGGTTCGGCGGTGGTGTCGTTCTCGACGAGCTGCCAGCAGGTCATCGAGAAGCCGTCGCGCCGCACCGGTTCGCGGGGCACGAGCGGGCTCGGCGCGACGACGGGCACGCCCTGCTCAGCCAGCCAGGCCACGACGTCGAGCTCGCTGCGCTGGCGGGCTGCCTGGGTCTCGACGTCGGTACCGCCCGGCAGCACGGTCGGCACCCGCACCACGACCGGGGAGGGGGACAGGTGCACGACGACGGAGAACGCGTCGTGCAGCACGGTCGCCGCGCCGACGTCGAGTCCGAGGTCGCGGCCGGCCGCGGTGGCGGCGGCGAGGGCGCGGGCGGTGCGGTCGGCGCGCTGCTGCGCGGTCACGGCTGCGGGCATGCGGCAGATGCTGTCACGCGGCGGTTCGGGGTGCGACGGATTTTCGGGCCGGTCGGATCACCAAGGCCTGTCACTTGACGCCAACTGCCACTCAGTGGCATAAATGGGTGGTCGCGTCCGAGCGACGACTCCACCCAGGGAAAGGCGCGGCGCCATGCGTGCACTGCTCGTCGACCACTCCGCACCCACCGGGCTGCGGCTCGGCCGCACCACCGACCCCGCACCCGCGCCGGGCCAGGCGCTGGTGCGGGTCTCGGCGATCTCGCTGAACTACGGCGAGGTCACCGACCTGCTGCCCGGCTCGCCCGACGGCACCCTGCTGGGCTGGGACGCCGCGGGCGTCGTCGAACGCCCCGCCGCCGACGGCTCCGGCCCGGCCGCAGGCACCCCGGTGGTCACCATGGCCATGCAGGGCGGGTGGGCCGAGCTGCGCGCCGTGGACACCGACACGATCGGCACCGCGCCCGAGGGTGCGGATCTCGGGGTGCTCAGCACCGTCCCGGTCGCCGGGGCCAGCGCGCTGCGCGCCCTGCGCCGCCTCGGCCCGATCCTCGCCAGGCGCGTGCTGGTCACCGGCGCCACCGGCGGAGTCGGGCGCTACGCGGTCGAACTCGCCCGCCTCGGCGGGGCGCACGTGATCGCCTCCACCCGCGACACCACCGCACGCGGCGACGAGCTGCGCGACCTCGGTGCCCACGAGGTGATCGGCAGGCCGGACGAGCTCGACGCGCCCGTGCACGGCGTGGTCGACAACGTCGGCGGCCCGCAGCTGGTCAGCGCGTTCCGGAAGCTGCACCCGGGCGGCACGCTGGTCGCCGTCGGGCACACCACCGGCGAAGCCGAGCACTTCCCGTACGGCGAGCTGTTCGGCGCGCCAGGCAACGACGACCGCCACCTGGTCACGTTCTTCATGCCCTCCGCCCCTGGGCTGGGCGCGGACCTGACCTGGCTGGCCGAGCAGGTCGCGACCGGGCGGCTGCACCCGGAGATCTCCTGGCGCGGTGACTGGGAGCGGGCCGGGGAGGCCATCGACCAGCTGCGCGGCGCCCGGCTGCACGGCAAAGCGGTCCTCGACCTCAGCTGAGGTTCAGCCGACCGCCGCACCCCGGGCGAACACGGCGCGCACCGCGCCCAGCGCGGCGAGGCCGGTGCGCGGATCACCGTCGACGACGAGCAGGTCCGCGTCCAAGCCGGGAGCGAGCCGGCCGGTCACCTCGCCCAGCCCGAGCGCGGCCGCGCTCGTCGTGGTCGCCATCTCCACGACGCGGTCGGCGGCGAACCCGAGGTGGACGTAGAGCTGCAGCGCCCCGGGCAGGTCGTCGAACGGGCTGGACGGCAGACCCGCGTCGGTGCCGGTGATCAGCCCGACGCCGCGTTCGGCCAGCCACGGCAACCGGCCGTAGACCTGCTCGGCGACCTCCGGGGGCAGCGAGTCGATGATCCGCCGCCAGTTGCGGGAGGAGGCCGCGCACGCGTGCACACCGCGCGCGGCCATCTCCGCGGCGGTCGCGGCGTCGCGGTGCACCTCGCCCGGTCCGGTCGTCCAGGAGCAGTGCTCGACGGTGCGCACGCCCGCGGCCACGGCGTCGCGGATCGCGGTGGTGCCGTGGGCGTGCGCGGCGACCGGCAGCCCGTGCCGCTCGGCTTCGGCGACGACGAGGCGCAGCCGGTCGCGGTCGAACTGGGACTGCCAGCTCGGTGGGGAGCCGGGGGTGATCTGCCCGCCCGAGGCCATCACCTTGATCATGTCGACGCCGAGCTCGGCGTTGCGCCGCACCCGCTCGCGCAACTCCTCGTCCGTTCCGGCGGCACCGCCGAGGAACCAGCAGTGCCCGTCCGGCACGGTCAGCGGTGGTCCGGTGGTGATCAGGCGCGGGCCGGTGGTGGCGCCGGTGCGGATCTCGTCCCGCAGCCGCGCGGTGATCCCGTCCCGGTCGCCGCAGTCCCGCAGCGTCGTCGTGCCGGAGCGCAGTGCCCGCAGCGCGCGCCCGGCCGCCTGCTCGTGCAGCCGCTCGTCGGAGGTGGTGCGCACCCGCTCGACCAGGGCGGCCGGATCGGGGGCGGTGTCGTCGAAGACCAGGTGCACGTGGGCGTTGATCAGCCCGGGCAGCAGGGTAGCGCCGGACCAGTGCTCGTGCCGGGTGTGTTCCCGGTGGCGCAGCTGCTCGCGCGTCCCGACCGCGGCGATCCGGGCGCCCTCGACCAGGACGGCGCCGTCTTCGAGGCACTGCCCGGCCGGCCCGGGCAGCACCCGGTCCGCGCTGATCAGCTTCATGGGTGCGGCTCCTTCGTCTTCCGGCCCGCCGAAGGGGCCGAAGGAGATCGTTCTCGCGCGTCTCCCGACTCCGGCGCCTTTCGGCACGGTGACGAAAGGAGTGCGTGGTCCGGAACGTAGCGGCGCGAACCGGGTCGCCGAGGCCGATCGCGGATATTCACCGCCGGGTTCGGCCGGTGTCGTCGTCCGACCCGAGCGGGGTGCACCCGTTCGAGCGCTCCGTCGCCGGTACCGGTGGTGCGGAACTCCTGCGGGGGTGTCGATGCCGCAGATCACGTCGGCGGCGTGCGGCCTGCGGGCGGTGGTGCGAAGAAGTCGAGCAGAGCCGAGTTCACCGCCTCCGGCCGTTCGAGGTAGCCGTAGTGGGCGCAGTCGGCGATCTCCACGTAGCGCGCTCCGGGGATGGCCGCGGCCACCTCGCGACCCAGGTGCGGCGGCGCGATCAGGTCATCGCCGAACCCGATCACCAGGGTCGGCACCCGGATCGCCCGGTAGGCGTCGAGCCGGTCCGCCGCGACGTCCACGAGTTCCGTCGCGCGCGCCGGCGGGAACACCTCGAACAGGTCCAGCCAGTCGGTGAGCCGCACGTCGTCGTTGAGCGTCGCGGGGGACAAGAACTGCAGCGCCCGCTGCACCGCCGCGTACCCGGGCGGGAGCACGACGCCGCTGGCGAGCAGTTCGCGTTCGGCGGCCACCGCGGCCGCGCGCAGTGCGTCGGCGCGGCCGCGGGTCGCCAGCAGCACCGCCTGCCGGGCGAGGTCCGGACGGGCCAGCAGCAGCTCTTGGACCACGTGCGCGCCCAGCGACGTGCCGACGAGGCGGCACGGCCCCAGCCGCACGCGTTCGATCAACCCGACGAGGTCCGCGACGAGATCGTCGGCACCGCCGGCCGAGTGCTCCCGGTGGTCCGGGGTGAGCACCCGGTACCCGGCCGCGACCAGCGCCGGAACCTGCAGGTGCCACGTCGATCCGCCCGCGCCGGACCCCGTCACCAGCACCACCGGCTCGCCGGTGCCGACATCGCCGAAGGGCGGTGGTGCGCCGCGGTCGTCCTTTACCGGCATCGGTCCTCCCGAACGGTGGTCACTCCGCGGGCGACGGGTGGCCCGCGGCGACGTCGGCGACGAGCGCCGCGGACGGTTCCGGCGACGGCGATCTCGCGGGGCGTGCACCCGCCCCCCGAGCCGTCGCCGGTCGCGGCGGCACCCGGGTGCTCAGGTCAGGTCGCGGCTCATGAACAGCGCCGTTTCGCCTTCCGACGCGGTTCCCCGGTACAGCGAGGTGTCCAGTCCGCAGAGCGTGAAGCCCAGGCGCCGATACGCGTTGATGGCGGGCGCGTTGATGTTGGTGACCTCCAGCCACAAGGTTCGGGCCCGCAGTTCGCGGGCGTGGCCGATGGCCAGGTTCACCAGTACGCGACCGATTCCGCGACCCCGTTGTTCCGGAGATATTTCCACATCGGAAATGGTCATTCGGCCATTCCAAGACTCGTGTTCGAGGTCGATGAAACCGCAGACCGCTCCGGCGGAGTCGACGCACACGAACCGAACCGGGTCGTCGTCCTCGTCGTCCTCTTCCGCATCGGCGGGGAACACCTTGTTGATCGGCGGTGACACCGGAATCTCGCGCAAGCGGAAACCGTCTTCGTCCCCGCTGACTTCGAAGATGGTGTTCGTGGTGAAGGATCCGTCGATCGCGCGGACGGCGGCTTCATCTCCGTTCCCGGCCCTGCGGAAGGTGATTCGGGTGCTCGGGGAGTCGTTCTGCTGCTCGATCACGTGGCGATGATCGCACAACGCGCGGCGGCCGTGAATACCGATACCGGATTCGCGACGCGCTCGGATCGGCGTATTGCACGCGCCCGGAGCGCGATCATCCGCGGCATTCGTGGAATGTGCGCACACATTCGGGTGACACCGTTCTCCCGGTGTTGGACCGCGTATTTGCGCGGTCGAACACCGCCCGCTTGACGTGGCGGAGCGGACGTGGCGATTCTGATCCGGACCTCGGCACCGATTCCGGCCGAACCTGGCGATTCACGGGTGTTCGGACCATTTCGGCGCACCGTTCGAGGGTCGTCCTCGTAGGAGATCGATCGCGGGAGCGCCGCCGTCCCGCGCCGGCTTGAGGAAGGGACGCAAGGTTGAGGGCAACACGGCTGCCGGACCAGGTTCCGGCGAACTCGGCCCCGCTGCTGGAGGAGTGGTACCGCCGCCACCTGCGACCCGGCGTGCTCGACCTCAGCTCCAGCGGGGTGCGGCCTTACACCTTCGAGCAGGTGCGCCTCGCCTGCGGCATCGGCCGGGCCGAGCTCGACGCGGTGCTCATGGACGACAGCGACTCCCAAGGCGGAGCGGACGTCCGCCGAGCCATCGCCGACCGCTACGGCGACGGCGACCCGGACCGGGTGCTGGTCACCCACGGCTCCAGCGAAGCCATCGCGCTCACGCTGCCGACCGTGCTGCGCCCCGGGGACCGGGTCGTGGTGCAGGAGAGCACCTACCACGCGCTCGGGCACTACCCGGCGGCCATCGGCTGCGAGGTCGCCGTGCTGCCGACCGGGGCGGTGCGCGGCGGCCACGTGGACCCGGCCGTGCTGGCCGAACTGATCACCGGCGACGTCGCGGCCGTGATCGTGAACTTCCCGCACAACCCGACGGGCCGCACCCTGTCCCTGGAGGGCTGGGCGGCGTTCGTCGATCACGTCGCGACGACCGGCGCGCTGCTCGTCTGGGACGCGGCGTTCTCCGAGATCACCCACCGCTGGGCCCAGCTGCCCGAGCCCGCGTCCCGCTACGAGCGGACCCTGTCCTACGGCACGTTCTCCAAGGCGTTCGGCCTCCCCGGGCTCCGCGTCGGCTGGTGCCTGGGGCCACCCGAACTGCTGCGGGCCACGTTCCCGCGGCGCGACCGCACCACGCTGTTCCTGTCCCCGATGGTCGAACTGATCGCCGCCCGCGCCATGCGCCGCGCCCCAACGCTGATCGAACCACGCCGAGCCGAAGCGCGGCGCAACCTCGACCGGCTGCGCGCCTGGGTGGCCGAGCACGCCGAGCACGTGCGCTGGCAGGAACCCCTCGGCGGGGTGTGCGCGCTGCTGGAGATCCGCGGGCTCAGCGGGGAGGCCGCCGACTGCGAAGCGTTCTGCCTCGGCCTGCTGGAGGCGCACCGCACCCTGCTCGTGCCGGGCAGCGCGTTCGGCAGGCCGGACGGGGTGCGGCTCGGGTTCGGCGGCGCCGAACGGGAGTTCCGGGTGGGGCTCGGGGAGTTGTCCGCGTGGTTGCGCGGAGCGCGGTCATGACGGCCGAAGCCGACCTGCTGGCCCAGTGGGAGCGGTGCGTCGGCGAGGGCCCGGACCGGCCCGCGCTGATCATCGACGGCGGACCGGTGCTGACCTACCGCGAGCTGGACCGGCGCACGGACGCGCTGGCCGCGGACCTCGTCGCACGCGGTGCCGGGCCGGAACGGATCGTCGGCCTGGCGCTGGCCTCCCCGGCGAGCACGGTCGCGGGCATGGTCGCGGTGCTCAAGAGCGGAGCGGCGTTCACCGTCCTGGACGGCGCGCTGCCGCGCTCGGCCCGAGCGGCCATCGCCGCAGGCGCGAACGCCGATCCCGGTGGCGCGGCGATCCCAGGCCGCGCAACCCTGCGCTCGCGACTGGCCGCGGGTGCTGCACCACCTCGGCAAGGACCCGTCGCTGCGCTTCTCCGAATCGGGCAGAGCGCTGATCCGGTTGCTGCACACCAACTTCGCGGGAGCGCTGCGTCCCGGCGGATGGGACAGGTTGATCGCCAACCTGCCGGGCCACCAGGTGGAGGTGATCAGCGCTGCGGCCGAGGACTGCGCCGAGCTGTGGCGGGAGTTCGCCGACCAGCTCAAGCGGCGCCACGCGGCGGTGCCGAACGCCCCGGCCGCGGGTGACGGCTGACCGCGGCAGGGACGTGCCCGGGCCGGACGGCGCGAGGGTGATGGTTTCCGCATCGCTGGACACCGTCGATTTTCAGCACTGTGACGAAAAGGCCGGGTGATCTCCCCTCCGCGATGTCGGCGCGGACCCGGTCGCCGAGGCCGATCGCGGGTGGTCGCCGCCGTGCTCAGCCGGTGGTCGTCCCGGAGTTCTCGCCGTCCGGGTCCTCGTCGTCCGGTCCGAGCAGGGCGCGCACCCGTGCGGGCAGCTCGTCGCCGGGTTCGGTGGCGAGGGCCTGGCGCAGGGCCGTGCGGAATTCCTCGTGTTCGCGGCGAGCGGTGGCCGCGGCCGCCTGCTGCTCGGCGTGGGCGGTGCGTTCGGCGGCGAGTTCCGCGTGCAGCGGGGCGAGGCCGGCGGCGTAGGAGCGGGTGGCTTCGGTGAGCCGGTCGGTGAGTTCGGCGGCGCGGGCGTCGGCGGCCTCGCGGGTGGCGGTGAGCCGCTCGGTCGACGCGGCCTCCTGGTCCTGCAGCCGCTGCCGCCAGTGCTGGTCGAGTTCGTCGCGCAGCCGCTGCCGTTCCTCGTCGGCTTCGTGGCGGAGGCGTTCCTGCTCGTCGAGCGCGGCGGCGCGTTCGGTGGCGCGGGCGTCGTTGAGCTCGGCGATGTGCTGCTGGGCGGCGGCGGCTTGGGTGAGGGCGGCCTGCCGGTCGGCGTGGGCTTGAGCGCTGTCGCGGCGCGCGGCGTCCCGGTCGGCATGGGCGGCGTCGCGGTCCTGCACGGCCTGATCGCGTTCGGCCTCGGCGGTCTCCTGCGCGGCGCGGGCGGTCGCCGCCTGCTCGTGGGCTTCGGCGGCCTCGGCGCGGGCGCGGTCCCGGTCGTGTTCGGCGGCGCGGGACTTCTCCAGCGCGTCGTCCCGATCGGCTTCGGCGGTGGCGCGGGCGGTGAGCGCGGTGGCGAGCTGTTCGGTGGCGTGCTGCCGCAGCGCGGCGACCTCGGTGCGCACCGGGTCGAGCACCCCGGTCAGCCCGGTGAGCCGTTCGTCGAGGGCGTGCACGTCGAGGTGGGTCATCGGCTGATCGGGGCCGTAGACGCGGGTCCAGATCTCGCGGTGCTCGTCGAGCATGGCGCAGCTGATCGTCTTGGCGCCCCACTGCCCGTACCGGTCGGGGTCGGGGGCGCAGTAGGGGGT
>NZ_JAIUKB010000174.1:0-1347 GCF_020176785.1 Saccharopolyspora sp. 6V
CCCCCTGTCTTTGGGTGTGGGGGGCGCGTTTTTGTTTAAAATCCACCGCTCCCCCACCGGGGCGGCGACGACGTGCAGCAGCAGGAAACCCGACCAGTAGCTGTCCAGCACCGCGACCGGCACCGGCGGACCCGCGAAACCGACCGCGGACAGATCGGAGCGGACCAGCAGCGAGACCACCACGGCCCCACCGGCCCACAGCAGCGGCGTCCGGGCGCCACGCACCCGCAGGAAAGCCGAGAAACCGTGGAGCACCAGGCAGGAACTCGTCACCGCGATCGAATTGCGCAGCACGTGCACCGCCTGCGGGCTCAACGCGGATTCGCGCAACCACGTGCAGGAAGCGTCGGTGTGCAGCGTCATCGTCGTCGCGAGCCCGGCTCCGATGAGCCAGAACGCCCGGGTCCGGCGCTGCCGCAACGCCTGCGGTGCGCGGAGCAGAACCGCGAGCCAGAGCGCCCCGATGCCGACGAACTCCACCACCGAGCTCACCGCGGCGGCGGCCACGGGGCCACCGCGAACCCGAGCGCCTCCTCGATTCCGCCCACCCGCACCGGAGTCGGCAGGATGCGGCTGCCCAGCAGGACCGCGATGTCCTCGGCCTCCCGCTCGGCCGCGGCACCGTGCCCGCCGTGCGAGCGGGCCAGCAACCGGGACACCGTTCCCGGGTCGAGATCCGGGACCATCCGCCGGAATTGCGCCGCCCGCCGCTCCGAGTGATCGGCGGGTTCCGCTCCACCGTGCGCGAGGATGTGTCCGATCTCGTGCAGGATGATGTGCTTTCGGTGCAGTTCGCTGGTACGCGGTTCGACGAAAACGTAGTCGGTGTCCGCGGCTTCCACCCAAAGCCCGTGCGGACGGGCGGAATTCGCCGCCCCCGGAAAGGGGAGCACGCGCAACGGACGTTTCCGGCGCGCGGAGATGCACTCGATCAACTCATCCATCGAACAGGCGGCAGGCAGCGCCAATTCCTTGACCAGCCTGCGAAAACGCGCGCGCGAACGCCACCCCTCCAGCACCGGAAGCCCTCCCCGGTCACATGTCCACCCCAGTACGCTGAGCACTCTGTCCGACACTTTCCGCAGCAGTCAATGCATCCTGCGTCACAGCGCACGAAAATCGCACCCCCTTAACAGGAGGTTCACTTTCTCGCGAACGATTTCCAGATAGTGGGCGAAATGGCGTGCACCGCGCGGAAATGGAGCAGGCGGTAGCAACTCCCGGTGGAACGCGGGGGGGGGGGGGGGGGGGGGGGCGCGGCGCGGGGGGGGGGGGCGGCGGCCGGGCCGGGCCCCCCCCCCCCGCCCCCCGCGGGGGGGCGGGGGGGGGGCCCCCCCCCCGGGGGGG
>NZ_JAIUKB010000174.1:1356-20480 GCF_020176785.1 Saccharopolyspora sp. 6V
CCCCGCCGTTTTCTGGGCGGGTGGTCCACGCGGGCGCGGGCCCCGGGGGGGGCCCCCCCCGGGGCGCGGGGGGCCCCCCCCCCGCGATCAAGACGAGCGGATCAGCCGAACGACGGCGGCGCGTCCTCGGGCGCGCTGCCCCACCCGGTGTTCGGCTCGGTGCCCAGGGCGTAGTCGAGCGTGCCGCCCTCGGCGACGAACCGCTCGGACAGCCACGGCTTCCCGGTCCGCTCCCCGTTCACCGACAGGTCCTGCACGTACTTCGCGTCCTGCGAAGCGTCGGGGGCGTTGACGGTGATGGTGGTGCCGTTGCCCCGGTCGATGCTGATCGACGGGAACAGCGGGCTGGCCAGCACGAGGTCCGCGCGGCCCGGCGCCTCCGGGTACATGCCCAGCGCCGCCCACACCGACCAGGACGACATCTGGCCGAGGTCGTCGTTGCCGACGAGGCCGTCCGGTTCGGCGCTGAACAGCTCGGTCAGCGAGCGGCGCACCACGTCCTGCGTCTTGTGCGGCTGCCCGGCGTAGGCGTAGGCCCACGGGGTGTTCGCCGACGGTTCGTTGCCGAGGTAGGCGTGCGGTTCGTCCGGTCCGGCGTTGAGCTCGGCGAAGAACTCGTCGAGCCGCGCCCCCGCCTGCTCGTTCCCGCCCATCCGGTCGAACAGCCCCTGGTGGTCGAACGGCACCATCCAGGCGTACTGGGCGGCGTTGCCCTCCACGTAGCCGTCCTGCTGGGCGAGGTCGAACTCGGGCCAGGAGCCGTCGGCCTTGCGCGGCTGGATCCAGCCGCTGTCCGGGTTGACCAGGTTCTGCCAGTTCCGCGCGCGCTGCTGGAATTCGTCGCGCGCGCCGGTGTCGCCGATCCGGTCGGCGAACTGGGAGATGGCGAAGTCGGAGCCGGTGTACTCCAGCGTCGTCGACACCGAGCCCCACGATTCCTCGTCCTCGGCGGGGATGTAACCGAGTTCGCCGTACTGCTCGTGCACCGGCCGCTCGTCCTCGTTGGTCGCCCCGGCGCGCATCCGCTCCAGCGCCCGGCCGGTGTCGAAGTCGGTGGCGCCGAACGCGTGCGCGCTGGAGATCATGATCGGCAGCGGGTCGCCGGTCATCACGCCGGTGCCGCCGTTGGCGACGGTCCAGCGGTCGAAGTAGCCGCCCTGCGCGGACTGGTTCACCGCGGACTGCGCGATGTCCGAGGCGATGTCGGGCGCGATCAGCGCGACCAGCTGGGTCTGCGAGCGGTACACGTCCCAGCCGGAGTAGTTGGCGTACTGGGCGTGGCCCGGCTCGGCCCGGTGCACCTCGCCGTCGAAGCCGGTGTAGTTCCCGTCGACGTCGCTGAACACGTTGGGGTGCAGCAGCGAGTGGTAGAGCCCGGTGTAGAGCCGCCGCCGGTCCTGCTCGCTGCCGCCGCCGACGTCGATCCGCCCGAGCAGCTCGTTCCACGCCGCGCGGGTGCCGTCGCGGACCTGGTCGAAGCCGCGGTCGCCGAGCTCCTCGGCGGCGTTGGCCTTCGCGCCGTCCAGGCTGACGAACGACAGCCCGACGCGGGCGGTCACGGTGCGCTCGGCGCCCGGGTCGAAGGAGACGAAGGCCTGCGCGCCGTCGTCCTGCGCCTGCTGCTCGTTCGCGGCCCCGGTACCCGAACCGGAGATCTCCTTCGCCGAGGTGTCGACCCGGCCGTCGCGCACGACGCCGCTGCTGGTGAAGTCGTGGTCGAACTCGGCGTGGAAGTAGACGCGGTATTCGTTGGAGCCGCCGCAGAAACCGCCGCCGTCGCTGTAGCCGCTGATGGTGTTGCCGTCGATGGTCAGCGAGCCCTCGGCGTCGTTGAACGCCTTCGCCGCGTCGATCGACAGCGAGGCGGTCTCGCCCTCGGGATAGGTGAACCGCGCGACGCCGGCCCGCTGGGTCGCGGTCAGCTCGGTGCGCAGCCCGTTGTCGAAGGTGACGTCGTAGGCGCCGGGCGAGGCCGACTCGTTCTCGTGCGAGAACGGGTAGTCCTGCGCCGGGGCGTCGCCGAGCGTCGGCAGGAACGGGATGTTGCCGAAGTCCCCGCACCCGGCGCCGGAGATGTGGTTGAGGCTGAACCCGCGGATCCGGTCGTCCTCGTACTGGTAGCCGCCGTGCTGGTACTCGGCGGTGTCCGGGCTCCACTGCATCATCCCGAACGGCGCGACCGCACCGGGGAAGGTGTTGCCCGCTCCCCCGCCGTGCCCGAAGTCGGGACCACCGGGCTTGGTGCCGGTGAACGGGTTGACGTACTGCGCCGGGTCTTCGACGCCGGGTGCGGCCGGGCCCGCGACGGCCGGTACCGCGGAGCCCGGCAGGGCCAGTGCGGTGACCAGCCCGACGGCGCCGGCCAGCAGCGATCGGCTCCGGCCGGACGTGCGTCTGCGCCTGGAGGTGCGCATCGTGCTCCTCTCCTCGGAGGTGGTGGTGCGGCGTGGTTCGGAAACGAGCGGGAACGTCCGGCACCCCGATACCGAAGGGGGACGCGGAATCGGAATTCCGCGCGGGAAGAAGGAGTTCCACGGACTTCTTCCGGCGCGCGAGCGGGAAATCGCGGACCGCATTCCGGCCGCGGATTCCCGATGGTCATCGAGGCGGGTTCGGCGGCGAGTGCGGCGGCAGGCGACCCGGCCGCGACGGCGACCCGGCCACCGGGAACGCCATGCGGAATCCGCGCAGGAGGCGGGAAGAACGGCCCGGATCGCGCACAGATCCCCCATGACAACGTTGTCCATCGCGGTGAGATCAACCGTACAGACCGGACTCGGCGGCGGCAATCATCCGCGTCCCGCGCGCCGCCCGGAGCAGCGGATTCCGGACGCGTTTCCATCCGTTCAGGGCAATGCGGGCGACCGCGCTCCCGTTTTTCCCAGAATGGAAGGGGATTTCCCGGGAATGGCGGTCAGCCGGGAAGGAGCTCGGCGACGAGCCGCTTGCCCAGTTCGATCGGTTCGGTGCCGCGGCTGAACTTGGACCCCGCGACCGCGCCGTCGTAGATCAGCCGGATCCGCTCGGCGGTCGCCTCGGGATCGGCGGCCCCGGACCGCCCGGCGAGGTCCACGAGCAGCTCGTGCAGCCAGGCGCGGTGCCGGTCGATGGCGGCGCGCGCCGGGTGCTGCGGATCGGGGAACTCGGTGGCGGCGTTGAGGTAGAGGCAACCGCGGAACCGGCGGTCCAGCGCGGCGCCGTGCGCGAGGTCGAACAGCGCCAGGACCTTCTCGCGCGGCGAGTCCAGTTCGGCGGCGGCCTTCTCCCACTTGCCGCGGTCGGCCTCGTCCTGGTCGTCGAGGTAGGCGGCGATGAGGCCGTCCTTGGAGCCGTAGGCGTGGTAGAGGCTGGCGCGCGCGACCCCGGCTTCGGCGAGCACCCGGTCGATGCCGACCGCGCGGATGCCCTCCCGCACGAACAGGGTTCCGGCCGCGTCCAGGAGTCGCTGGGCGGGAGCGGCTGCGCCGGATCGCGTGGTGGCCATGGACACAGCCTAACATCGATGGACAGAACGATCGGTCTAGGCCTAGGGTGGTGGCATGCCAGGTTCGGAGCTCGTGCGGCGGTTGCAGGTGGACCTGCTCCGCGTCGCCAGCGCGATCTGTCCCGCTCCCCTGGCCTGAACCCCCCTCTCGCGACATCGCGCGGACGACGTGAGCCGTCGTCCGCTGCCGCGCATCCCCCTGCCCGCACGGAGGCCCCGCCATGTCCTTGTTCCTGTACGAGATCGTGCCCGCCGACGACGCCCGCCAGCGGACCGAGCAGCTGCTCGCCGCCTTCGACACCGCCGCGCGCGAAGCGGGTGCCGAACTGATCGAATCGCAGGTCACCGGCGCGCGGGACCGGGTGTTCGCCGTGGTGGAGGCCGCGGACGACGCCGACCTCGCCACCCTCCGCGGCGAGCAGCTGCCCGAGGTCGCCGAGCTCTCCGGCCCGCACCTGGTCCGCCTGGTCGGCGCCGACCTCGCCGAGGTCAAGGCCGCCCGCCCCGAAGCCGGCTACCTCGTCGAGTGGGACTTCCCCGCCGACCTGGACATGGACACCTACCTGGCGAACAAGAAGGCCAAGGCGCCCAAGTACGCCGAGGTGCCCGAGGTGACGTTCCTGCGCACCTACGTGCGCGAGGACATGGCCAAGTGCCTGTGCCTCTACGACGCACCCGACGAGGGCGTGGTGCGCAAGGCGCGCGACGCCGTGAGCACGCCCATCGACCGGTTGCACACCTTGGACCGGGGCTGACATGACGGCCGCGCACACCGACCGGACCGGCGCGCCCGCGGACCACCCGGGCCGCGCCGAGATCGCCGAGCACTTCGCCGACCGCGCGGCGGCGCTCGACCGCGGCGACGCCGACGTGCGGCCCGGCCTGCGGTTCCTCGGGGAACGCGGGCTGCTGGAGCTCGGCGCGCCGGGCTGCGGCGGCGACCTCGCCACGATGCTGCTGCTCGTCGAGGACGTCGCGGCCGGCTGCCTGTCCTCGGCGTTCTCGCTGTGGGCGCAGCGGATGGTCGTCGAGTACGTGGCCCGCGGTCCCGCCGACGCGGCAGCGGCGCGGGAACTGGACGGGCTGCGCACCGGCTCGCGGATCGGCGTCACCGCGATGGCGCCCGCCATGAAGCACGTCGCCGGGATCGAACCGGTGCCGGTGCTGGCCGAGCGGACCGGCACCGGGGTGCGGTTGACCGGGCCGATCCGCTGGGCGTCGAACCTGTTCGACGACGCGCTCGTGGTGGTCCCCGCCCGGTTCGCCGACGGCGGCGGGCTGATCGCGGTGCTGCGCGTCGGCGACCCCGGGGTGACCGTCCACTCGGCACCCGAGCTGCTGGCGCTCGGTGCGACCGGCTCCTCGTCGGTGGCGCTGACCGAAGTGGACGTGCCGGCGGCGGACGTGCTCAGCACCGACCTGACCGGTTTCGTGCGCGCGGTCCGGCCGACGTTCCTGCTGGTGCAGAGCGCGTTCTGCGCCGGGCTCGCGGGCGCGTCCCGGCGGCAGGCGGCGACGGCGCTGGACGGGCTGAACGCCGAGTTCCGCCCGGACTTCGACGAGCTCGCCGCCGCGCACGATTCGGTGCGGTCCCGGCTGTTCGAGTTCGCCCGCGTCCCGCAGCGGCCCGCGGACCTGCTGCGGCTGCGGCTGGACGCGGCGCGCACGGCCGGTGCGGCGAGCAGGCTGGAAGCGGCGGTCACCGGTGGCCGCGGCTACGCCGCCACCAGCCCGACGAGCCGCAGGCTGCGCGAGGCCGCCTTCCTCCCGATCCAGGCCCCGACGGAAGGACAACTGCGGTGGGAACTGTCACGGTCCGCCTGAGCGGCGCGGAGAAGTCGTACCCGCCGCACCACCGCAAGGTCCTCGACGGACTGGACCTGGTGGTGCGGGACGGGGAGTTCGTGGTGCTGCTGGGCCCCAGCGGCTGCGGGAAGTCCACGCTGCTGCGGATCCTCGCCGGGCTCGAATCCCTCGACGGCGGCGCGCTGGAGTGGGCCGGTGGCGCGCGGCCGCCGATCGGCGCCGTGTTCCAGCAGCCGCACCTGATGCCGTGGCTGACCGTGCGGGACAACGTGCTGCTCGGCGGC
Source organism: Saccharopolyspora sp. 6V (assembly GCF_020176785.1). NCBI lineage: Bacteria > Bacillati > Actinomycetota > Actinomycetes > Pseudonocardiales > Pseudonocardiaceae > Saccharopolyspora > Saccharopolyspora sp. 6V. Next base: position 6,931 of record NZ_JAIUKB010000174.1, read on the forward strand.
CGCTACCGGACCAACCGGCCGCGGTTCTCGCCGGACTGGGCGGCGGGGCTGGTCGAGCGGCTGGGGCTCGCCGAACTCGCCGACTCCTACCCGGACCGGCTCTCCGGCGGGCAGGCGCAACGGGTCGCGGTCGCGCGGGCGGCGGCGATCGGCCCGGCGCTGCTGCTGCTCGACGAACCGTTCAGCGCGCTCGACCCGGCGGCGCGCGCCGACCTGCAGCGGTGGGTGCGGGCGAGCACCGACGACCTCGGGCTCACCTCGGTGCTGGTCACCCACGACGTGGACGAGGCGCTGCTGGTCGCCGACCGGATCGCGATGCTCGACGGAACCGGTGCGGTGGCGCGGGAATGGCCGAACTCCCCCGGTACCGCGGACGGCCCGCTGCGGGCGGAACTGCTCGCGCACTACCCGGCGAGCCCCGTCGCGGCGGGAGCGGCCCGATGAGTCCGCTGTGGTCGCGCCGGTCGCTGCTGCTGGGCGCCGGGGCGCTGGGCGCGGCCGCCGGGCTCGGCGCCGCCACCGACCTCGGGCTGAACGCGGCGCGGCACCGCGATGTCTCCTCCACCGCGTTGCGCATCGGCTACCTGCCGATCACCGACGCGGCACCGCTGCTGCTCGCGCACGGCAGCGGCCTGCTCGACGAGCACGGCACCGGTGCGGCGCGGCCGGTGAGGTTCCGCAGCTGGGCGTCGCTGGCCGAAGCGTTCCTCACCCGGCAGGTCGACGTGGTGCACCTGCTGATGCCGTTCGCGGTGCAGCTGCGGTACGCGATGGGCGCCGACTGCCGGGTGCTGGCCTGGAACCACACGAACGGCTCGGCGCTCACCGTGCGCCGCGACGTCGAGCGCGTCGAGCAGCTCGCCGGGCACAAGGTCGCCATCCCGTTCTGGTGGTCCATCCACAACATCGTGCTGCAGCGGATGCTGCGCGCCGCCGGGCTCACCCCGGTGGTGCGGCAGCAGCCCTCCGCCGCGGACGGCACGGTGGAACTGGTGGTGATGAGCCCTTCCGACATGGTCCCCGCGCTGGACGGCGGCTCCGTCGGCGGCTACATCGTGGCCGACCCGTTCAACGCGATCGCCGAGATCAAGGGCGTGGGGCGCATCCTGCGGTTCGTCGGCGACGTGTGGCGCGACCACGCCTGCTGCGTGGTGCTCGCGCACCAGGACCTGCTGGACACCGCACCGGGCCGGGTGCAGGGCCTGGTGGACGCGCTGGCGCTCACCCAGCTCGGCCTCGCCCGCGACCGGGCGGGCGGCGCGCGGGCGCTCACCGGCGGGAACTACCTGCCGCAGCCGCTGAAGGCGGTGTCGAAGGCGTTGCAGTATCCGGCGGCCCCCTACCCGCACGCGCTGCACCACCCGGCGTGGGCCGGGCAGCGCATCGGCTTCCAGCCGTTCCCGTTCCCCGGGTTCACCGCGGAACTCGTCGAATCGATGCGCACCACGGTCGTCGACGGCGACACCCGGTTCCTCGACGGCCTCCGCACCGACGAGGTGCACGGGCAGCTCGTCGACGACCGGTTCGTGCGCGGCAGCCTGCGCCGCCTCGGCGGACCGGCCGCGTTCGGCCTGCCCGGCTCCCTGACCCGCAGCGAAGAGGTGAACCCCGCATGACCACGCTCTCCCCGCGCGGCGCCGAGGACACGAGCCCCGCCCGGACCGACCGGCCGGGCCTCGCGCACCGGGCCGGGCCGCCGCTGGTGGCGGTGCTGGTGGCCGTCGCGGTGTGGTGGCTGGTGACCGACGTGCTCACCGGCGACCGGCTGCTCACGGCGTTCGCCCCGCAGCACGCGGTGCCCGCGATCGGCGACCTGCTGGCCAGGGGCGTGCTGCTGCCGGACGTGGCGGCCAGCCTGTGGCGGCTGCTGCTGGGCATGCTCATCGCCGCGGTCGTCGGCGTCCCGGTCGGGCTGCTGGTCGGGTCGCTGGACGTGGTGGAGCGGGCGACGCGGCCGGTGTTCCAGTTCCTGCGGATGATCTCGCCGCTGTCCTGGGCTCCGATCGCGGTGGCCGTGTTCGGCATCGGGCACCGGCCGGTGACGTTCCTGGTGGCGGCCGCGGCGGTGTGGCCGATCGTGCTCAACACCGCCGCCGGGGTGCACGCCGTCTCACCCGGTCACGTCCGGGTGGCGCGGTCGCTCGGCGCGACCCGGTTCGAGGTGCTCACCAGCGTGGTGCTGCCGACCGCCCGCACCCACGTGCTGACCGGGCTGCGGCTGGCGCTCGGGATCGCGTGGGTGGTGCTGGTGCCCGCGGAGATGCTCGGCGTGGATTCCGGGCTGGGGTACCAGATCCTCAACTCCCGCGACCAGCTCGCCTACGACCAGGTGATGGCGGTGATCCTGGTGATCGGCGTCCTCGGCTACCTCCTCGACGCCCTCGCCCGCACGCTGCTGCGCCCGCGGCGGTGAGCGCGGACCCGCCGCGCGCGTGATCACCGCCGCGCCCCGTGGGACGATCTCGGCGTGGTGAACGTCGCGCGTCGCGCTTCGTCGTGGCTGGTTCCCGCCTTGGTCGTGCTGCTGGCCGCCGGGGCGGGTCTCGGGCTCGCCAGGGTCGATTCCGGTGTGGTGCGCACGAGCGCCGTCGTCGACGGCGTGCCGGTCGACCTGGTGCGCCCCGCCGCGTCGGCCGGGTCCGCTCCGGGAGTGGTGGTGGCGCACGGGCACGCCGCGAGCCGCCGCCTGATGGCCGACTGGGGGACGACGCTGGCGCGGTCCGGGTTCGTCGTCGCGCTGCCGGACTTCGCCGGGCACGGGGCGAATCCGGCGCCGCTGCCCGACGGACCGGAGCGGGCGGCTGGCGGCGGACCTCGATGCGGCCGTCGGTCTGCTGCGGCGGACGCCCGGAGTCGATCCGGAGCGGATCGGGCTGGTCGGCCATTCCATGGGGGCCGGTGCGGTGCACCGGTACGCGGCGGAGCATCCCGGGATCGCCGCGACGGTGGCCGTGTCGCTGCCCGGCTCCGATATCCCACCGGACCCGGCGCTGCCCGCGGACCTGCTGCTGCTCACCGGGCAGTTCGAGTTCCCGGTGTTCCACCGCGCGGCCGAGCAGGCCCTGCGCGCCGGGCGCCCCGACGCGGTGTGGGGCGCGCCCGCCGATCCGGCGCGGGAGAACGCCCGGCGGGGCGGCACCGTCGCGGGCGCCGAGCACCTCGCGATCCTCTTCGCGCCGCGGGCCCACGCGGCGGCGGCGCGCTGGCTGCAGGACTCGCTGCAGGTGTCCGCGCCGGTGCGGGTCGCGGCGGGCGAGCGGTTGTGGCCCGCGGTCCTGCTGTGGGCCGCGTTCGCGGTCGGTTTACTCCCCTTCGCGCGCCGGCTGTTCGGCTCGGCGAGACCGGAACCGGAGCCGGGGTCGGGGTCGGGGTCGGCGCCGTCGGTGCCCGCGGTCGCCGCCGCGGTCGTGGCCGGGCTCGTGCTCGCCGCGGCGGGCTCGGTGCTGGCGCCGGGTGGCTGGTCCCCGCTGGCGGTGGGCGGCGAGATCGGGTTGTTCCTCGTCCTGTTCGGGCTCGGGAGCTGCGCGGTGCTGGGCCGAGGCGCCCGCAGCGCGCACGACGTCCGAGATGTCCGAGGTGTCCGATGTGGAGGGTCCGGTGCGGCCTGGCGGCCGGCGGCGGTCATCTGCTGCGCGCTGCTCGCCGTGGCCGCGCCCATCGGGATCGCGCTGGCCGAGCCGGTGCCGCACGGTGCGCGCTGGTGGTGGACCCCGCTGGTCGTCGTCGCCTGCGGAATCGCCTGCGCCGCAGCGGAGTTCGCGGCCCGCGGACGGACCGGCCCGCGGCAGGACGCGGTGCGGGCGGCGGTGCTGGTCGCCGCGCTGCTCGGGGTCGGGGTGTGCGCGGTCGCGGGAGTGCTGCCGAGCTTCGTGCTGCTGATCGCGCCGCTGCTGGGGGCGCTGCTGCTCTGGCACCTCGCGTGGGCGGCGGCGCTCGCCCGGACCGGTGCCGCGTGGTGGCTGCCCGCCGTCGTCGGCGGCGTGCTGCTCGGTTGGCCGCTGGCCGCGGCGAGCCCCCTCGGCTGACCGCACCGTCCCAGCGGCCGAACCCGATCGGCGAGCCGAATCCTCTTCCACCGCCCGATTCCGGTCCAGCGTTCGGACGCCGGTCCGGTGGCTGGGAGATCCGCACGAGCCCTTGCGCGGGCGGGCCCCGCCGTGGTGGGCGGGCGACCCCGCCACATCGAAAGACCTGAGCTGGCACTTCCACCACGACCGCCCGATCCCGCCCGGACCGCGACGGTCCACATCGGAGCTCGCCGCGACCGGCACGATCCCGCATGCCGGACGACGTTGCCCCACGCGCACTCCGAGCCCTAGCTTTCCCGCCGTGCTGACGCAGTGGGGAAGACCAAAGCAGAAACCCGGACCGGCGCTCCGCGCGCTGCGCCCGTTGAGCGGCCCGCTGCTGGGGCTCGGCGCCGTCGTGGTGCTGGTGCTGGTGTGGCAGCTCGTCGCCGTGCTCCGGATCTGGCCCGAGCAGATCGTGCCCGCGCCCGCCCAGGTGTGGGCGCAGCTGCTGTCCACCAGCGACGCCGGCAACGGCCAGTCCGGTTACGCCGGCTACACGCTGCTGGAACGCCTCGCGGTGAGCCTGCGCAGGCTGGCCTACGGAGTCGGGTACGGCGTCCTGATCGGCATCGTCCTCGGCCTGGTGATGGGTCTGGTCCGGCCGGTGCGGGTGATGCTGGAGCCGCTGGTCACCTTCATCCGCGCGCTGCCGCCGCTGGCCTACCTGAGCCTGCTGGTCATCTGGTTCGGCATCGACGAGGAACCCAAGGTGTACCTGCTGATGGTGGCCTCGTTCCCGCCCGTGGCCGTGGCGACCGCCGCCGCGGTCACCGGGGTCGGCAAGCAGTACGTGGAGGCCGCCGAAGCGCTCGGCGCGAACCGGGCGCAGGTGATCGCCTCGGTGATCCTGCCCGCGTCGGTGCCCGAGATCCTCACCGGCGTCCGGCTGGCCGTCGGCATCGCCTACGGGTCGGTGGTGGCCGCGGAGACCGTGAACGGCGCCGACGGGCTCGGCGGCATGGTGCTCAACGCCCAGCGCTACAACCAGACCGCCGTGGTGATCCTCGGCCTGTTCGTCATCGGCATCACCGGCCTCGTCATCGACCTGCTGATCGTCGCGGTCCGCCAGTCGCTGTCCCCGTGGCGCAGCCGCGTCTGACCACCCCCGTGAGAGGAGAACCCGTGCACCGGTTCAGCAGGCGCGCCGCGCTCGGCCTGTTCGGCGCCGCCGCGGCCGTCCCCGCGCTCAGCGCGTGCGGCGTCGGCGGCGAGTCCGAGGAGGAGAAGGCCCGCGAGGTCCGCATCGCCTACCAGAACTTCGCCGACAGCACCCTGCTCGTCAAGGAGCAGCGCACCCTGGAGCAGCGGTTCCCGGACCACGAGTTCCAGTGGACCGCGTTCGACTCCGGCGCGAGCATCAACACCGCGTTCCTCAGCGGGGCGCTGGACATCGCCGTCATCGGCAGCAGTCCCGCCGCGCAGGCGCTCAGCCCGCCGCTGGCCGTGCCGTACCAGGTGATCCAGCTGCTCAACGTGATCGGCAGCAGCGAGGCGCTGGTGGTGCGCGGCGACCGCGGCATCCGCGCGATCCCGGATCTGACCGGGCGCAAGGTCGCCGCTCCGTTCAGCTCCACCGCGCACTACAGCCTGCTCGCCGCGCTGCGGCAGCACGGCGTCGACCCGGGCGGGGTCGACATCGTCGACCTGGAACCGCAGAACATCCAGGCGGCGTGGGAGCGCGGCGACCTCGACGGCGCCTACCTGTGGACGCCGACGCTCACCGCGTTGCGGCGCAACGGCACGGTGCTGGTGGACAGCGCGCAGCTCGCCGCGGCGGGCGAGCCCACGCTCACCTTCGCCGTCGCCGCACGGGAATTCCTCGACCGCAGCCCCGACGTCGCCCAGGGCTGGCTGGACGCCACCGACGCGGCGATCCGGCAGATCCGCACCGATCCCAGGCCGGTCGCCGAGGCGGTGAGCAGGCAGCTCGGCAGCAGCGTGGACGACGCGCTGGGTCAGCTGCGGCAGAACATCTACCTCGACCTGGAACAGCAGCGCGGCCCCGAGTACTTCGGCAGCCCGCAGGCGCCCGGCGAGCTCGCCGCGCGGCTGCGCGCCACCGCCGGATTCCTGCTGGCGCAGCAGAAGATCGACGCCCTGCCCGACCTCGCGACCTTCCAGCGAGCCCTGCGCATCCCGGAGCCCGTTCATGCCTGATGAACCCCTCGTCGAGATCACCGGAGCCACCCGCTCCTACGGGCGCGGCGCGAACGCCGTCACCGCGCTCGGGCCGCTGGACCTGCGCGTCGAACGCGGCGAGTTCGTGGTGATCGTGGGCCCGTCCGGGTCCGGCAAGAGCACGCTGCTGCGGCTGGTCGCCGGTTTCGAACGGCCCAGCACCGGCACCGTCGCCCTCGACGGGCGCGCCCCGGTGCCCGGCCGCGACGTGGGCGTGGTGTTCCAGCAACCCCGGTTGTTCCCGTGGCACTCGGTCGCGGGGAACCTGGACGCGGCGCTGCGCTGGGCGGGGGTGCCGCGCGGGCAGCGGGCGCAGCGGCGCGCGGAGCTGTTGGAACGCGTGGGGCTCGCCGAGATCGGCGGGCGGCGCGTCTGGGAGATCTCCGGCGGCCAGCAGCAGCGGGTCGCCATCGCCCGCGCCCTCGCCGGGCGGCCGGGCCTGCTGCTGCTCGACGAACCGTTCGCGGCGCTGGACGCGCTCACCCGGGAACGCCTGCAGGAGGACCTGCGCTCGCTGACCGACGACGCCGAGCAGGGCGCCGTGTTCGTGACGCACAGCGTCGACGAAGCGGTCTTCCTCGCCAGCAGGGTGATCGTGCTGAGCAACCGGCCGGGCCGGGTCGAGCTGGACCTGCCGGTTCCGCTGCCGCGCAGCGGGATTCCCGCCGACGAGCTGCGCGCCTCGGCCGAGTTCGCCCGGCTGCGCGGCGAGGTCTCCACCGCCGTCCGCGCCGCGCTCCAGCCCGCCTGAGCCGCGACCTGCCGCAGCGGAACGGCCCGACCGGACGCGGTGGTCGATCGGGCCGTTCAGCTCGCTGGTCCGCCGCTCCGGCGGGTGCGGATCACACGACGCCGAGGGACAGCATCGCGTCCGCGACCTGGGTGAAGCCCGCGATGTTGGCGCCCACGATGTAGTTGCCGGGGGCGTCGTACTCGTCGGCGGTCTGCAGGCAGCGGTCGTGGATACCGCGCATGATCTCGGCGAGGCGCTGCTCGGTGTGCTCGAACGTCCACGAGTCCCGCGAGGCGTTCTGCTGCATCTCCAGCGCGGAGGTCGCGACGCCGCCCGCGTTCGCCGCCTTGCCGGGCGCGAACTTCACGCCGGCGTCGTTCAGGAACTTGATGGCCTCCGGCGTGGTGGGCATGTTCGCGCCCTCCGCGACGATCTTGCAGCCGTTGCGGACCAGTTCGGCCGCGTGGTCGGCGTCCAGCTCGTTCTGGGTGGCGCAGGGCAGCGCGATGTCGCACGGCACGTCCCAGGCCGCACCGCCGGAGATGAAGCGGACGCCGTCGCCGCGGGCGGTGGCGTACTCGTCGATGCGGGCGCGCCGCACCTCCTTGATCTCCTGCAGCAGCGTGACGTCGACGCCCTTCTCGTCCACCACGTACCCGCTGGAGTCCGAACAGGCCACGACGGTGCCGCCGAGCTGGTGCACCTTCTCGATGGCGTACTGCGCGACGTTGCCCGAACCGGACACGACGACCTTCTTGCCGTCGAAGGAATCCCCGGACGTCTTCAGGATCTCGTCCACGAAGAACACCGTGCCGTAGCCGGTGGCCTCCGGACGCACCTGGGAACCACCCCAGCTAAGGCCCTTGCCGGTGAGCACCCCGGACTCGTAGCGGTTGGTGATCCGCTTGTACTGGCCGAACAGGTAGCCGATCTCCCGGCCGCCGACCCCGGTGTCCCCGGCGGGAACGTCGGTGTACTCGCCGATGTGCCGGTACAGCTCGGTCATGAACGACTGGCAGAACCGCATGACCTCGCCGTCGGAGCGGCCCTTCGGGTCGAAGTCGGAACCGCCCTTGCCGCCGCCGATCGGCATGCCGGTCAGCGAGTTCTTGAAGATCTGCTCGAAACCGAGGAACTTCACGATGCCCAGGTAGACGCTGGGGTGGAACCGCAGGCCGCCCTTGTACGGCCCGAGCGCGGAGTTGAACTCGACGCGGAACCCGCGGTTGATCTGCACCGAACCCTTGTCGTCCACCCACGGCACCCGGAAGATGATCTGCCGTTCCGGCTCGCACAGGCGGCGGATGACCTCGGCGTCGGTGTACTCGGGGTGCTTGGCGACGACCGGGCGGAGGCTGTCGAGGACTTCGTGCACCGCCTGGTGGAACTCGTCCTCCCCGGGGTTGCGGTGCAGCACCTCGTCGTAGATGTCCTGAAGCTTCTCGTCGAGATTCGCCACAGCTCGCTCCTCCAACTCGTGATCGCCCGGCGCGCGGGGGTCCGCACCGGTGCGCCACCCGGTGGGCCCGGCCCGCTGCCAGCCTCGGTATCGCGGCGGCCCGACCCGCCGCCGCAGACCTTATCCCGGCCCTCACGCCGCGAACGGCATCCGGAACCGACCGCCGAAACATGCCCGAAACACGCCGGAAACACGATTCCGCGGCGCTCGCACTACCTCGGGTCGGCGAAAAACCGGCGGACACGCGGGTTTCCGGCGGGTTTCGGGCCGGTTGCCCAGCTTCGCACGAGCACGCACCCGTGTCACCGGGCGCGGAGTCGCGAGTCGCGGACCGTTTTCCCGGTGGCATTGCTCACGAGTGGCCCTGCTCACAGTGGAACGGGTCCGCCGGACGTCCCGGCGGACCCGTTCGCGGGCCGGTCGTTCAGCCGATCGGAGCCGGTTCCGGTGGCGCCGGGGAGCGGCGGCGCACCGCGGCGGCCACCCCCAGCACGAGCAGGTTCACCGCCAGGCCGGTGAGCCCCGAGTTCACGCCGAACGGGTTCACCTGCAGCACCGCGGACACCAGCACCACGCACTCCCCCGCGACGAGACCCGCGAGCACCGCCGAGGAGCGCACCGACACCGGTTCCCGCAGCGCCAGCAGGTTCGCGGGCGCCAGCTGGATCATGCCGCTGTAGGTCAGCAGGTACAGGTTCGCCATCAGGTCCGGGCGGCCCAACGTCAACGCCAGCACCAGCACCGAGACCACGGCCGCGGTGATCCGGCTCGCCCGCAGCCGCGCGCCCTCCGCCATGCCGGACGGCACCAGGTTGCTCGACACCAGCGTCGCCACGCAGATCAGCCCGCCCGCCGCGGGCACCATCGCGCAGGCCGCGCCGCCGATGAGCACCACCGCCAGCAGCGGGGCCGACAACGTGCGCTGCGCCAGCTCCAGCAGCGCCGCGTTCTCCGCGCCGGCCGGGGTGGTCGCGTCGGCGACCGCGTAGAAGCCGACCAGCACCGGGATCGCCACCGCCACCGTGTACAGCGGCAGGAACACGTGGTTCGACGCCACCGCCTTCGACGAGCGCCCCGACAGCACCGCGGGCCAGCTCGACGGCAGCGTCATCGCCCCGAAACCGGCCGCGCTGACCAGGATGCTCGACACGTACCAGGCGGTGCCGTAGGAACCCGCGGGCTGGATCGTCAGCAGTTCCCGCGCGCCCCGGAACACGGCGGTGAACAGCCCGTCCTCCGGCTGCCGCGCCAGCAGCACGCCGCCGGCGATCACCAGCAGCGCCACCACCATCAGCACGTCCTTCAGGTACGAGGTCGCCGCCACCCCGTGCAACCCGGACCACAGCACGAACAGCAGCACCAGCAGCATCGCCACCACGACGCTCGCCGTGCCGGTCCGCTCGTCACCGGTCATGAACGACACGATCGTGCCCAGCCCCACCAGCTGCACCTGGATGACCGGCATGAAGAACACGATCGCCAGCACCGCAGTCAGCCCGCCCAGCACGGGGCTGCGGAACCGGTGGCGCAGGTAGTCCGAGTTCGTCCGGTACCCGTGGCGCTTGCCCAGCCGCCACACCAGCGGCGCCACCAGGAACATCCCGACGTAGCCGAGCACCAGGTACGAGGGCATGTACATCGCGGCCACGCCACCGCCGAGCACCAGCCCGGAGATGCCGAGGAACGTGAAGGTCGTGAAGATCTCCCCGGCCTGCAGGAAGAACGTGGCCACCGCGCCGAAGCGGCGGCCCCCGACGGTCCAGGCGGCCAGGTCGAAGCCGCCGCCGCGCCTGCCGAGCAGGCCGACGACGGCGATCAGCACCAGGCCGAGCAGCGCGGTCGCCATCACGGTGCGTCCACCTCCCCGGCGCTCTCCGCGACCGGGCCCACCGGGTCGTCGCCGGAGATCAGCCCGGCCCGCTCCTCGCGCCGCAGCACCCACGCCAGCAGCAGGCTGGTCAGCACGCACCAGCCGCACACCCACACCACCACCGACGGCAGCCCGAACCAGGGCGCCGGGGTGTTGACGAAGGGGAAGAAGGGGGTGCCCAGCAGCGCGATCACCGGTAGCACCAGCACCGCGTGGAAGGGCCGCAGCGCTCCCCGCGCGCCGCGTGGATCGGGCCTCGGCGGCCCGCTCCGCTCTCGTCCGCTCATGTCAGCCTCCTGCGCAGGTGGCCGTCTCCGCCCGCGGTCGTCGCGGGTCGAGCAGCGCACCGTGCGCCGGACACGCTAACCGCCCGCCGCCCGGAGCGGTGCGGGTGAGCGCGGGGTCACCCGGGGCGGGTCAGCTCGGCGGCACCGGGGTGACCAGGGTGCCCTCGGCCAGGAAGCGCTCCAGGTTGCGGAAGGTCAGCTCGCCCATCGCCTCGCGCGTTTCGCGCGTGGCGCTGGCGATGTGCGGCAGCAGCACCACGTCGTCCCGGTCCAGCAGCGCGGCGGGCACGTTCGGCTCGTCGGCGAACACGTCCAGCGCGGCGCCCGCGAGCCTGCCCTCGACCAGCGCCGAGACCAGCGCGGGTTCGTCCACGACGCTGCCGCGGGCGATGTTCACCAGGTAGCCGCGCGGTCCGAGCTCGGCCAGCACCTCCGCCGAGACCAGGCCGCTGGTCCCCGCTCCCCCGGCGGTCGCGATCACCAGCACGTCCACCCCGGCGGCCAGTTCCCGCGCCGACCCGGCGTACCGGTAGCCGACGCCGTCGACGGGACGCCGCGAGTGGTAGGAGATCTCGGCGCCGAACCCCTCCAGCCGCCGCGCGATGGCGCGGCCGATGCGGCCGAGCCCGAGGACGCCGACGCGCTTGCCGCTGACCTTGGTGCGCAACCCGAAACCGCCGGGCACCCATTCGCCGCGCCGCACGTAGCGGTCGGCGGCGGACAGCCCGCGCAGCACGTCGATCAGCCCGCCCACCGCGAGGTCCGCGACGCAGTCGGTGAGCACGTCGGGGGTGTTGCTGACGTCGATGCCGCGGGCGCGGGCGCGGGCCACGTCGGTCCGCTCGTAGCCGACTCCGAAGTGGACGATCGCGCCGAGCTTCGGCAGCGCGTCCATCAGCTCGTCGCTCACCCCGTAGCGCGCGCTGGTCACCGCGGCGACCACGTCGGCGCCGCGCTCGGCGAGGCAGGCGGCCGGATCGGGCTGCTCGTGCAACCGCAGCACGTCGTAGCGCGCGGCCATCTCCTGCTCCAGCGACGGCAGCAGCTCGCAGACCTGGAGGACGGTGCCGGACGGGGCGGACTGGGGCATGCGGGTGTTCCTCCTGCGGCGGGGTGGGGGCTGCTCGCAGCCTAGGCCTGCGCCGATGCCGCTTCCAACACCGATCCGGCATCCGCCGATGCCTTTTCCGACTCGGCCGCGGAGCACCGGCGCACGGCCGTCCGGTGCGGTGCCGGTCGCGCTCGCTGCGCGGCGGAAGCGGCCGCGGGGGGGGGCGGGGCCGGGCGCGAGACGCGCGGCCACCACCCGCTCACCGCCTGACGGCACCCGGTTCGGGAGAACCTGGTCGTGTGGATCTTCCGCGTGCGCGGTGGCACGAGCGGGTGAACCGATCTTCGCGGGCGTCAGAGCAGGCCGCTCCCGGCCGACGTAGGGGGTGATCGTCCCCCCCACCTCGCAGGAGGTCCGCGTGCACACCGATCCGCTTCGCACGTGCCGGCACCAGGTCCGCGCCCACCACCGGGAGACCCCCGTCGCGATCATCGGCGCCGGGCCCGGTGGGCTCGCCGTCGCGGCCGAGCTGGCCCGCCGCGGCATCGCGGCCACCGTGTTCGAGCGCGGCCCGCAGGTCGGGGCGAACTGGCGCCACCACTACGACCACCTGCGGCTGCACACCGCGCGCTCGCTGTCCCGGCTGCCGGGGATGCGCATCCCGCGCCGCTTCGGGCGGTGGGTCGCCCGGGCGGACCTGGTGCGCTACCTGGAGGACTACGCCCAGCGGCACGAGCTGGACGTCCGGCCGAACACCACCGTGGAGCGGGTGTGGCCCGCGGAGCGGATCGGCGGGGAGCGCTGCTGGCGGCTGCGGGCCGGTGGCGAGACCACGACGGCGCGGGCGGTGGTCATCGCGACCGGGCTCGCCCACACCCCGCACATCCCGGACTGGCCGGGGCTGGACGGGTTCTCCGGGCTGCTGCTGCACTCCGCGCGCTACCGGAACCCGGACCGGCACCTCGGGCGCGACGTCCTCGTCGTCGGCGGCGGCAACAGCGGCGCCGAGATCGCGACGGCCCTCGCCCAGCACGGCGCCACCCGGGTCTGGTGGTCGGTGCGCACCCCACCGACCATCGTGCCCGCCGCGGCGGACCGGTGGCAGCGGCTGGGGGTGCTGCTCGCGAAGGCGCCGACCTCCGCCGCCGACCTGCTGACCCGGACGTTCGCCCGAGCTCAGCTCCCGGACCTGCGCGGGCACGGGCTGCCGCGCCCGCAGGAAGGGCTCTACGCGCGGATCCGGCGGGACGGGAGCAGCCCGGTGCACGACCGCGGCATCGTCGAAGCCGTCCGGAAGGGACGCGTGCAGCCGGTCCCGGCGGTGGCGAGCGTGGACCGCAGTCAGGTGGTGCTCGCCGACGGCAGCCGCATCCGGCCGGACCACGTCATCGCCGCCACCGGCTACCGGACCGGGCTGGCCCGGTTGGTGGGGCCGGACGTGCTGTCGACGCCGCAGGACCTGCCCGCGGCGCCGGAGCTCACCGAAGCACCGGACCTGCACTTCCTCGGCTTCACCAACCACCCGGCAGGGCACCTGCACCGGATCGCCGCCGAAGCGCGCGCCACCGCCAAGCTCATCGCCCGGCGGCAGCGACACGCCGGTGCCCGCACCTCCGGCGAACCGGAATGCGACTGCGCGCAACGGGTTTCCGACCTGGCCGGGTGAGCATGCAGTTCCGCCACCGCCCGTGCCGCGTCCGAGCGCCTGCCAGCAGCGCCGCACCGGACGGTTCGGCGGCCTGCCACCCGCCAGCCCGACAGGGGCGCCGCCACCCGAGTGCTGCGCAACACGAGTCGCTATCCGTCCCGCCGAGCAGAACGAGTCAGAACACCACCACCGAACGGAGGACCTCTCCGTCGTGCATCTTGGTGAAGGCGGACTCGACCTGGTCCAACGAGATC
>NZ_JAIUKB010000175.1:0-20086 GCF_020176785.1 Saccharopolyspora sp. 6V
TCACCTGGGGGATCCGGGGGTTCCGGTGGTCAGTGGGGGAGGCGGGGTTCGACCTGCTGGGCGAGCTTCTTGCCCTCGCCGCAGGGGTCGGGGACGTCGTCCTTCATGAAGCCGGTGACGGAGAGGATGATGACGCCGCCGCCCGCGTCGACGAGGGTGTTGCAGATGCCCTGTCCGGTGGATCCTGCGGAAACACCGGTCGCCGCGGCACGCCCGTTGATGTCGAACTTCTGGTAGCTGTCCCAGTGGCCGCCGGTCTCGTAGCTCGCGACGGTCTCGTCTTGGTTCTTGTACAGGGTCAGCAGCATGGTCTCGCCTTCGAAGGAGCAGCCGGTCTCGAAGGTGAGGTCCTCGATGCGTTCGGACGGCCCGTTCGCGCCTGCCTCGGTCCGCTCGTCCGGTGTGAAGAAGGTGCAGGTGTCGAAGTCCCGGAGCCCGGCCGGTTTCGGCTGCGGTGCGGGCGATTCCTCGCCCCCGGGTGTGGTGCCGCCGAGTGCGCAGCCGGACAGGCTCAGCAGCCCGGCGCAGGCGGCGGTGGTGATCCACCAGCGGGTACGTCGGGTCAACTGGGTACCTCTCTGCATGTCTTCGGCGCTCTGACGGTCGGTGGCAGCTAGTCCTTGGCGAGGCTCGTCAGCCACCTGTCGTTTCGACGACGGGTGCACCGTCGAGGAGGTGAAAGATCGCCGTGACGGCCGTCTTGAGCAGCCGGACCCGCTGACCCGCTTCAGGTGAATGGCCCACTGGCCCGTTCTCGTTGGGCGGGTGGGCCATTCACCTGGGTGGTCCGGGGGCCGGTGGTCAGTGGGGGAGGCGGGGTTCGACTTGGCGGGCGATCTTCTCGGCCTCGCCGCAGGGGTCGGGGATACCACCGGGGAAGATCTCGTTCACGGTGACGATCGCGACTCCGCCGCCCGCGTCGACGAGGACGTTGCAGATCCCGCGGTCCGTGGCGCCTGCACTGACGCCGGTGGCGGCGGCCCTGCCGTTGATGTCGAACTTCTGGTAGCTGTCCCAGTTCCCGTGGGTCGCGTAGCTGCCGACCGTCTCGTCCTGGTTCTTGTACAAGGTCAGCATGGCGCTCTCACCCTCGAAGGAGCAGCCCGGTTCGAAGGAGACGTCTTCGACGCGTTCGGGCGCACCGCCAACCCCCGCAGCGGCCAAGTCGTCCGGTGTGAAGAACGCGCACGGATCCAGGTCTTTGAGCCCGGATGCCTTGGGCTGCGGCTCGGGGGAGTTCTGCTCCGACCCTGGGTCCGTGCCTCCCAACGCGCAGCCGGACACGCCGAACAGTCCGGCGCAAACAACGGTGGCGAGCAACCGGCGGGAACGTCGGGTCACTGGATACCTCTCTGCATGTCTTCAGCGATCTGATCATCGGTGGATCGGTAGTCTTTGGCGGCTGCGCGGAAGGCGTCCGCCTGTTCCATGAGGACTTTCATCAGCTCGTTGACCAGCGGAATTGCTCCGGAGTCCGGATGCTGTGCCTTGTCCTTGAACCGTTGCGCCAGCTGCTGGCCGTCGGGATAGTCTCCCAACCCGGTAAGGCGGGTGATCTGATCGGTTCGTCGAAGGAGTTTCGCGAGCGCCCGCACCTCCTCCTCAACCCTCTTCGCCGCCCGTTCCGCGACTTCCGGGTCGAGCGCGAGCTTGCCCGCCCCCACCTGCTGGTTGATCCATTGGGTCTGCGATCGGACCTGGTGCAGTCCTTCCGCCGCCCCGGCGAATCCCCCGTCTCCGCCCGCCATGCGCCCCTCCGCCGGTTGATCACGTGTGCCACGGATCGTAGCGAGGTGGTGACGGCGCGGGTGGTGGTTTCCGCTGCGCCGACCGGGTAGCGCTACACGGCGGCTTCGGCGGGGGCGCGGCGGAGGATGTCGTCGACGGTCTCCTCGGGGGCCTGCTCGGAGGTGTCGAGCCACAGGCCGAGACGGGGCGTCTCGTCGCGCAGCACCGCGTCGAGCGCTCGGACGGACCACTCGTCGTAGGCGACCTTCCCGCGCGCTGCTTCCCGTGCCCCGATCTCCTCCGGGCTCGGCGCGAGCACCACCAGGTACAGCGGCCGGGTGCGGATGGTGGCCGCGAGTTCGGGGAAGTGTTCGCCGAGCACGACGTCCTGGGTGATGACGGTGAACCCGGCGGCGGTGTACTGGTCGCAGGACTGGGCGGTGAGCCGGTGGCGCAGCCGCAGTTGCCGCTGCGCCTCGTCGGTGGCGTCGGGCGCCATGTCCACCCGCCCGTTGATGATCATGCGGCGGAACAGGTCGCCGCGCAGGTGCACCGAGTTCGGCAGCCGTTCGGCGAGCAGCTGCGCCACCGTGGACTTGCCTGCGGCCTGGATCCCGGTGATCACGATGGCGGCCTGGGCGAAGGGCTCAGCGGCCATGGGCGGTTCTCCTCGGCGGCGCGGATGTCGGGCGGTACTCGACGGGGACGTCGCGCGGGTCGGTGGTTCGGCGCGGTCCGGTCGCGGCGCGCCTCTTCCCCGAGGAGATCGACTCCAGCCTAGCGCCGCCCGCCCGCCGGTTTCGCCCGATTCCGCGAAGTGGTTCCCTCCGCTCCCAGCTCATCGGATCGTGAGAACCTGCGGGCATGCGGATGCGTCCGGAGCGGAGCGCGGTGCTGTTCGACATCGACGGCACCCTGATCGACTCGACGGCGGTCGTCGAGCACGTGTGGTCGCGGGTGGCGGCCGCGTTCGGCGTGCCGCGCGAGCCGGTGCTGGCGGTGTGCCACGGGAAGCGGGACGCGGACGTGGCCGCCGAGTTCTTCCCGGCAGCGGTGCGGGCCGAGGTGCTGGCGGAGGTCGCGCGGCTGGAGCTGGCCGCCGCGGACGCGGTGGTGGCGGTGCCCGGCGCGGCGAACGTGCTGGGGCAGCTCGATCCGCGGCGGTGGGCGGCGGTGACCTCCGGCGGCCGCGAGCTGATGACGGGCAGGCTCCGGGCGGCGGGCCTGCCGCTGCCGTGCACGCTGATCTGCGCGGAGGACGTGTCCCGCGGCAAACCCGATCCGGAGGGCTACCTGGCGGCGGCCCGGGAGCTGGTGGTGGATCCGGCGGACTGCGTGGTGGTGGAGGACTCGCCGCCGGGCGTGGCGGCGGGCGTCGCCGCGGGCGCGCTGGTCGCGGCCGTGACCACCACGCACCCGCGGGAAGCGCTCGGCGGGGCGCACGTGGTGCTGCCGGAGCTGTCGGCCGTGCTGGGATTGCTCTGATGGTGAAGCTGGACCGGTTGATCAACGTGCTCGGCGGCTACGGGGCGCGGCTGGAGTGCGCGCCGCGCGGGCGGGACGTGGAGCTGCGCGGGGTGGCGCTGCACGATTCGGCGGGCACCGACGAGGTGCTGCTGGCCGTCGGCGTCGAACCGGGCGCGATCGGCGAGCTGCTGCGCACCACGATGGCCGCGGTGGTGCTGCTGCGCGAGGTCGCAGGCCCGGAGCTGGCGGTGGCCCGCGAGCGGGGCGTCGCGGTGGTGCTGGTCGACGGCGACGTGCTGTGGGGGCAGTTGGCGGCCGTCGTCTACGGACTGGTGCTGGAGGGCCGCGAAACGGAGGCGGGCCGCGGCCCGACGGACCTGTTCGCGTTGGCCGATGCGCTGGCGGCGTCGGTGGGCGGCCCGGTGACCATCGAGGACCGGCATTCGGGGGTGCTGGCGTATTCGAGCAGGCAGGAATCGGCGGACCGGGCGCGGCTGGCGACGATCCTGGGCAGGCGGGTGCCCGCGGAGATCCGCGCCGAGCTCGCGTCGCGCGGCGTGTACGCGCACCTGGCCTCGTCGGACGAGCCGTTCTTCGCCGAACCGATGCCGGAGTTCCACGGCCGCGCCCTGGTGGCGGTCCGCGCGGGGCGGGAACTGCTCGGGTCGATCTGGGTGGAGGTGCCGGAGCCGCTGAGCCCGGAGCGGGCCGCGGCGCTGCGCGAAGGGGCCCGCACCGCTTCGCTGCACCTGCTGCGGGCGCGCGCCAGCGCCGACCTGGAGCGGCAGGTCGAATCGGACCTGGTGATCGGCCTGCTGGAGGGCCAGGCGGACGCACCGGCGGTGCTGAGCAGGCTCGGGTTGCGCGGCACCGGTTTCCAGGTGGTGGCGGTGCAGGCCGAGGACGCCCAGGACGCGGCGGTGCTGATCGCGTTCGAACGCGCCACGTCCGGCTTCGGCTGGGCACGGCCGGGGCGCAGCGCGCTGTTCGCGAACACCGTCTACACGGTGTTGCCCGAGGCGGAACCGGGGGAGCGGTGGTTCCGGCGGCTGCTGCGGGAGATGCCCGCGGAGGTGCGGCTGCGCGCCGGGGTCGGTGGTGCCGCGGAACCCCTGGAGCTGCCGGTGAGCAGGCGGGAAGCGGACGAAAGCCTCGCCGTCGTCGGTTCCCGCGAGATCGTCGGCTACGACGACGCCTGGCACGAGATCCTGCTGCGCAGGCTCCGCAACGCGGCCTCCGGTGGCCGGTTGCCCGCACGCGGCCCGGTGCGGCAGCTGCACCGCCACGACGCCGAGCACGGCACCCGGTACGCGGCGACGTTGCGGGAGTGGCTGCGCTGCCAGGGCGATCCGGGGGCGGCGGCGCGGCGGCTCGGCGTGCACGCGAACACGGTGCGCTACCGGATGCGGAAGATGACCGAGGTGGCGCCGATCGACGTGACCGACCCGGACCAGCGGCTCGCGCTGATCGTCGCGCTGCTCATCGAATAGTTCCGGATCACCAAACGGCGGCGCCCAGGTTGTGCGGATCTGACAACCGGACCGGCGCCGTGGCCCAGCACACTCGGATGCAGCCGAGCTGAGGAGGGCGAACATGGCTGGCAACGACCAGACGCCGCGGCACGTGGTGGTCGCGGGTGCCGGTGCCGTCGGGTTGTCGACGGCGTGGTTCTTGCAGGAGCACGGCGTGCGGGTCACGGTCGTGGACCGGGACGGCGTGGCCGCCGGTTCGTCCTGGGGCAACGCGGGCTACCTGGCGCCGGCGTTCTCCATCCCGCTGCCGGAGCCGAGCGTGCTGCGCTACGGCCTGCGCTCGCTGCTGGACCGCAACGCCCCGCTGTACGTGCCGGCGAAGGTCGACCCGGGCCTGTGGGCGTTCCTGGCGCGCTTCGCGGCGCACTGCAACATGGGGTCGTGGCGGCGTGCGATGCAGCCGTTCGTGCCGATGAACAACGAGTGCCTGGACGCGTTCGACGCGCTCACCGCCGGTGGCGTGGCGGCCCCGACCCGGTCCGCGCCGATCACCGCCGGGTTCGAGAAGGCCGAGCAGGTCGCCGACCTGCGCCGCGAGTTCGACCTGATCCGCGAGTCCGGGCAGGACGTGCAGGTCGTGGAGTCCTCGGTCGCCGAGGCGCAGGTGCCGCAGCTGTCCTCGCACATCGAGGCGGTGCTGCGCATCGAAGGCCAGCGCTACGTGGACCCCGGCGAGTTCGTGCGCTCCCTCGCCCGCTCCGTGGAGCAGCGCGGCGGCACGATCCGCACTGGTTTCGCCGTGCAGGACGTGCGGCGCGAGCGCGGCGGCGTCGTGCTGCGCTCCGCCGACGACGCGATCACCGCCGACACGGTGGTGCTGGCCACCGGTGCCTGGCTGAGTGCGCTGGCGAAGCCGCTCGGCGTGCGGACCGCGGTGCGCGCGGGCCGCGGCTACTCGTTCACCGTGCCCACCGAGGAACCGGTGCCCGGCCCGATCTACCTGCCCGCCGTGCGGGTGGCCTGCACGCCGTACCAGGGCGGGCTGCGGGTCGCCGGAACCATGGAGTTCCGCTCCCCGGACGCCAAGCTCTACCCGGAGCGCATCGCCGCCATCGAACGCTCGGCGAAACCGCTGCTGCGCGGCGTGTCCTGGGCGGACCGCAAGGATGACTGGGTCGGCGGGCGGCCCGTCACGCCGGACGGGTTGCCGCTGATCGGCGGGACCGCGATGCCCGACGTGTTCGTCGCCGGTGGTCACGGCATGTGGGGGCTCACCCTCGGTCCGCTGACCGGGCGGCTGCTGTCCGAGCAGATCGTCACCGGCAAGCAGCCCGACCAGCTGCGGCCGTTCAACCCGCTGCGCTGACGCGCCACGAAGACCATTTCCTGGAGAGCAGGGGTCGCCGCTCACGAAGCGCCCCCCCCTGCCCGCGTTCCACCCCCGGGTCAGCCGGACTACTGGAGCTTGTCCTTCTCCGCTTGCGGGAGGTGGCAGCCGGTGCTGCCGGAGAGGACGGTGCGTTTGGCGGTGCCGAAGCGGTAGCCGGCGCCGTATTCGTCGCTGCCGACGACTTGGTGGTCGGAGGGTCGGCTCACCACGGTTTCGGGTGGTGTGAAGCCGTATTCGGCGCTGATGCGGGCGACGATCTGTTCGGCGCGGGGCCATTCGGGGTCGGGGATGTTGCCTTCGGTTGACCAGACGCCGAGGGTTTGGCTTTCGGCGGTGGTCGTGAACTCGTTGAAGCCGGTGCAGCCGGAGTTGTGCAGTTCCCGGACGTAGTTCCAGCTGATCCAGGGGTAGGCGACTGCCAGTTCGTCCCTGACTCTGGTCAACATCTCTTGGTAGCGAGCACTGGCCTCTTCCATGCTGGGGCGGCTCAAGAGCTCGGCGCGCTGATCTTCCATGCTTCCTTCCGACTCTTGTCCCGGTTCCACTCCACAGGCGGTCAGGCTCATGACAAGCGCTGTCAGGAGCATCAAGCGTTTCATGAATCTTCCCCGGTCGGTATGCATACGATCACCTGCGTTCGACCACCGTTCGATCAGGAAGCCCAGCAGCGACGGCGGCGGCGTTGTACTGACTCGTGTTGCCACGGTTCAGGTAGCCGTCGGGGCCTCCTGTGTTGTGTCCGATCGATTCGTTGAGGTGCTGACCATCAGGCGTGATCTCTTCACCTGTCGAAAGGTGGCGGAAGTCGGCTTGTTTCGAGGGATCCCCGCCGAACCATGAGAGGTCTGCGACCAGATCGCGCTTTGATTCGATGTTGTATAGCTGCCCAGCTGGGACGTTCAACTCCGATGGGTGGGCAGTGCCGACTCCAGGCGAGCCCATGACAACAGCTGCGTCAACGCCCACTCCATCGTGCTGCAAGGCATAGCCAGTGGTCGTCGACCCGTAGGAATGCCCCATCGCGACCAGGTGGGGGTTGTCGTCGCGCGATGCGTTGATGCCGCGGTAGAAGTCGGCGAGTTTGTCGCCACCACGTTCTGCGGACGTAGAGCTCGCTACCGAGTCAGATCCAAGCGAGTCGTTGATCTGAGGTGCTTCGTACCCGAGCCAAGTGACGGCTGCTACGTCTCCGCCGTCTCCATACTGTTGAGACTGAGCGGTCGCATCTTGCTGCAGAAGGTCCATGCTCTTGTCGTAATCGTTGAGGCTCCCGCCTTCGACCGTGCTGTTGAGGCCAGGGGTGAACACACTGACGTGTTCGGCAGTGTCGACGTTCCCGACAGCGATCGCCGCCTTCGTGCGTTCACCGGACGTGTCGAGCACCAGTAGCTGGCGGTCCGTCTTCTTCGCCGTGGCTTCGACCTCGTCCAGGGACTTCAGCTTGGCTTCGACCTGGTCGAGGGGGCGCCGGTACTCGGCTTCGAGGTTCCTGGCGCCGGGTCCCTTCGGAACCTTCTTGATCTGCTCGCGGAGGCGGTTCGCTTCGGCGTTGAGCACGGCCCGCTCGTCGTCGATCTTGTTGACGTTGGCGGTGTGGCGGACGGTGGCGGGGATGCCGTCCATGCCGCCGAGCCAGGCCGGGGGAGCGGCGGCGAGCGCGGACTTCGTCTCGGCGGGCAGGGACTTCCACCATTCGGCGTTCTTCGCCGGGTCGCCGGGCGGCGGGGGTTCGATGGTCTCGCCGAGGCCGCGGGCGTCGCCGAGGGCGGCCGCGTCGGCGAGGGTCTTCGCCCCTCCGGTGTCCATCAGGTCTTTGTCCGCGTCGCCGAGGACCTTCGCGAGTTCGCGGTCCGCGTCGTCAGCGCGCGCGAGGATGCGTTCGACCCGGTGGACGAGGTCGGGCCGGATGCGCTCGTGCCGGTCGGCGTCGACGTCGGCGGCCTCGTCGGGCCGGGTGCCGGGCGGGGTGCCGAGATCGTCGACGCGGCCGTCGTCGGTGATCGCGAAGTGGTGGGCGTGCGCGAGCGCGTCGGCCTCGACCAGTTCGTTCCCGACCGCCCGGATCTCGTCGGCGGTGGCGATGGCGGCGGTGCGGACGGTGGAGATCTCCAGCACGAGTTCCCGGAGCCGTTCGCCGAGCTTCGCGTGCTCGGCGGTGGCGGCGTCCGCGGCCTTGCCCTGCCATTCGCGGGGACGCCCGGACCCGGCGAGTTCGTCGTCGAGCTGCACGAGCCGGTCCTGCCGGTCCTTGAGCTCGTCGATGGCGTCGTCGAGCAGGTCCGCGTTCCAACGCCGCAGGTCGCCGAGGAGCACCATCACGCACCACCGCCCTGAGCCGCGTGCAACCCGTCCGCGGCGGTGCCTTCGCGGCCGTCGTAGTCGCGGGCGCTGCCGGACAGCGAGTCCGCGTAGTGCTCGACGTCCCGGTTCCACCCGTCGAGCGAGCCGCGCCAGCTGCCGCCGGTGTGCTCGGCGGCCGGAGCCGACGCCGAGCCCGGCATCGCCTCCGCGATCTTGTCGGTGGCCGGTTCCAACCGCACCGACCTGGCCTGTTCGGCGGCGGACCGAGCGGCTTTCGCCGCGTCCTCCAGCGCCGTCGTGACGACCTCGTAGCCCACTGCACCCCTCCTCGCGGGGCAGGACCTTAACAGCGCGGAGCGGCGCGGCGGCCGCATTCCGGACGATCTCCGCGCCGAGTCACATCCGACCGGAACCGATCGCCCGCAGGAAGGCGCCGAACGCGTTCCGGCTCACCGCGAGCACCGGTCCGGCCGCGTCCTTGGAGTCGCGGATGCCGACGACGGAGTGCTGCACGGCGATCTCCACGCAGGCGCCGCCGTTTCCCTGGCTGCGACTGGCCTTCCGCCAGTCGGCGGAGTCGGGCACGAACGCGATCTCGACGCACTGGCCGCCGCTGGAGCTGCTGCGGCTGGATTTGCGCCAGACGGCTGTCGAGAAGTCCGGGTGCATGATCGCCCTTTCGATGATCGCCTATTCGTGCGTGGCGGCCACCATAGCGATGAAATCTTGCGACTCGTGCTCCGGCAGTGCAGCCGCCCGAAGTCGTTCGAAGACGATGCTGTAGCGCGTGAACTCCGCCGGTTCGTGGAGGTAGGTAGCACCCAGCACGTCTTCGAGGTAGACGGCCGAAAGCTGTTGCTCGGCAAGGTGGAGCAGCGTTGCGGAAGACGCCACTGAGATGCGGTTCGGCACGCTGAACGGGAGAACCCTGAGGTCCACGTTCGGTTTGGAAGCCGTTTCGGCCAGGTGCTCCAGCTGCGCACGCATGATCTTCCCGCTGCCTTGAACGCGGCGAAGCGCGGTTTCACTGAGGACGACCTGCAAGTTCAGCGGTTTGTGCCGACGAGTGAGGACCGATTGGCGATCGAGCCGGGTCTGCACCTGGCGTTCGATCATCCTCGGATCTGCGGCAGGTTCCCAGGCGTGGATCATCGATCGGGCGTAGTCGTGGGTCTGGAGCAGCCCGGTCACGCTTTCCACCTCGTAGATCCGCATGTCCGTAGCCGCGTACTCCAGTGCGTGGAACCGCTGGAACCAGTCGGGCACCGCGTCCCGGTAGGTGGTGCGGCGCGGGCTGCGCCGGGGGAGTTGGCTCGCGAGGCCGATCAGGTACTTCCGCCGCTTGGCGGGCGCGTCGTAGAGCGCGGACAGCTTCTCGACCTCGGCCGTGGTGACGCCCTGCTTGCCGCTCTCGATCTTGCTGATCTTCGGTGCGGTCCCGCCGACCACGGCTGCCGCCGCCGCGGCCGTGCACTCGGCTTCTTCGCGCAGGCGGCGCAGTTCGATGCCGAGCTGGATCTTGAGCATCTTCGGGTCCGGTGCCATGCGGATCATGATTCCGCCCGCCTGCTCCCTCCGAAAGCATGTTCACCGGATTCAGCGATCGTTTATGAGCAAGTTGCTCAGTAGCGTTCGCCTCCGAATGTTGATCCATGAAGGGGGCTCACCATGCACGACGACCCGGAAGCCGAACTCCTCCGCGCGCTCCGCGACGGCGCCCGTCCGCGCCCGTTCGCGGTCTACGAGCTGACCGGCGAGGACGGTGAGGTCCTCGACGCGGACGTCTGCGCGTGGGGCCTGGACATCAGCGGCGAGTGCGCGTCGGACCAGGTGCCGCCGGGGGCGGTGTTCGTGGGGCCGGGAGGTTTGAAGGGCGACGCCGATTCCGCCGAGCGGGTCCGCGCGATGTTCGAGATCGTCGGGAACGTGCGGCTCGTCTGGCTCTGAAGCCCGACCGGTCGCGAAGCCCAGCCGATCGCGGAGCCCGCCTGTGGCGCGCGTGACCGGCCCCATTCTTGATTGATGTTGCACGACGATGCATAATCATCCGCATGGTGATTCGGGTGGCAGTGGCGGGTGCGAGCGGCTACGCGGGCGGAGAACTCCTCCGCCTGCTGCTGGCGCACCCCGAAGTCGAGATCGGAACGCTGACCGCCGGGGGCAACGCGGGCACCAAGCTCGGTGCGCACCACCCGAACCTGCTACCGCTCGCCGACCGCGAACTCGCCGAGACCACCGCCGCCGCGCTCTCCGGCCACGACGTCGTGTTCCTCGCGCTGCCGCACGGGCATTCCGCGGCCATCGCCGCCGAACTCGGCGCGGACACCCTCGTCGTGGACTGCGGTGCCGACCACCGGCTCAACGATCCCGAGGCGTGGACCCGCTGGTACGGCGGTGACCACCCCGGCACCTGGCCCTACGGCGTCCCCGAACTCCCCGGCAAGCGGGCGGAACTGCGCACCGCGAACCGGATCGCCGTCGCCGGATGCTTCCCCACGGTCTCCTCGCTGGCGCTGGCACCCGCCTTCGCCGCCGGTCTCGTCGAACCCGAAGCGCAGGTCGTCGCCGTCACCGGCACCTCCGGCGCGGGCCGCGCGCTCAAGACGCACCTGCTCTCCGCCGAGGTCATGGGCTCGGCCAGCGCCTACGGCGTCGGCGGCGCGCACCGGCATACCCCGGAGCTGGTGCAGAACCTCAGCGCCGTCGCGGGCGAACCGGTGCAGGTGTCGTTCACCCCCGTGCTCGCGCCGATGTCGCGCGGCATCCTCGCCACCTGCAGCGCCCCGCTGCGCGGCGACCTCGACACCGCCGCCGCCCGGAAGGTCTACCTGGACGCCTACGGCGACGAGCCGTTCGTGCACGTGCTGCCCGAAGGCTCCTGGCCGCAGACCTCCGCGACGCTCGGCGCCAACACGGTGCACCTGCAGGTCGCGGTGGACGCCGACGCGCGGCGGCTCGTCGTCATCGGCGCCGAGGACAACCTCACCAAGGGCACCGCCGGTGGCGCCGTGCAGTGCATGAACCTCGCCAAGGGCCTGCCCGAGACCACCGGCCTGCCGCTCGCGGGGATCGCCCCGTGACCGACGGCCCGCACCCCGCCGCACCCGGTACCACCAGCACGGAGGAGAACGCATGAGCGTCACCGCCCCCGCCGGATTCCGGGCGGCCGGTGTGGCCGCCGGGATCAAACCCACCGGCGCGCTCGACCTGGCCCTCGTCGTCAACGACGGTCCGCGGCACACCGCCGCCGGCGTCTTCACCACCAACAAGGTCAAGGCCGCGCCGGTGCTGTGGTCCCAGCAGGTGCTGCAGGAACGCAGCCTGCACGCCGTCGTGCTCAACTCCGGCGGCGCCAACGCCTGCACCGGCCCCGAAGGCTTCCAGGACACCCACGCCACCGCCGAGAAGGTCGCCGAAGTCCTCGGCGTCGGCGCCATCGACGTGGCCGTCTGCTCCACCGGGCTGATCGGCGAACGGCTCCCGATGCCCGCCGTGGTGTCCGGAGTGGACGGTGCCGCCGCGGCGCTCGACGGCACCGCGGACGCGGGCACCGCCGCCGCCACCGCCGTGCTCACCACCGACAGCAAGGCCAAGCAGGCCACCGCGGCCGGCGACGGGTTCAGCATCGGCGGATTCGCCAAGGGCGCCGGGATGCTCGCGCCCAACATGGCCACCATGCTCAGCGTGCTCACCACCGACGCCGTCGTGGAACCGGACGTGCTGGACACCGCGCTGCGCGCCGCGACCCGCACCACCTTCGACCGGCTCGACGTGGACGGCGGCACCTCCACCAACGACACCGTGCTGGTGCTGGCCTCCGGCGCCTCCGGCGTCGAACCCAGTGCCGCGGAGCTCACCGAAGTCCTCACCGCCATCAGCACCGACCTCGTCCGCCAGCTGCAGGGCGACGCCGAAGGCGCCACCAAGGCCGTGGACATCACCGTGCGCGGCGCCCGCACCGAGGACGACGCCGTCCACATCGGACGGATCATCGCCGAGGACAACCTGGTCAAGACCGCGCTGTTCGGCTCCGACCCCAACTGGGGCCGGATCGCGATGGCGCTCGGCCGGGCCGAGGCCGAGATCGACGTCAGCCGCGTCGAGATCATCACCAACGGCGTCTCGCTGTTCGCGGGCGGACTGCCCAACCGGGACCGCGGCGAAGCCGACCTCACCGGCCGCGACATCGAGATCGTCGTGGACCTGCACCTCGGCGACCAGGCCGCCACCATCCTGTCCACCGACCTGTCCCACGACTACGTCGAAGAGAACAGCGCGTACTCCTCATGAGCGCCGAACAGGCTCCCGCCGAGCAGAACCCGGCCGAACAGACCTCGACTGAACAGGCCGCGGCCGACCAGACCCCAGCCGACCGGCTCGCCACCGCCGCCGAGAAGGCCAGCGTGCTCGTCGAAGCACTGCCCTGGCTGGAGCGCTTCCACGGCGCCACCGTCGTCGTCAAATACGGCGGCAACGCCATGATCGACGACGAGCTCAAGGCCGCGTTCGCGCAGGACATGGTGTTCCTGCGCCTCGCCGGGCTACACCCCGTCGTCGTGCACGGCGGCGGACCGCAGATCACCACCATGCTCGACCGGCTCGGCATGACCGGCGAGTTCCGCGGCGGCCTGCGCGTCACCACCCCCGAAACCCTCGACGTGGTGCGGATGGTGCTCGTCGGGCAGGTCGGCCGCGAACTCGTCGGCCTCATCAACCAGCACGGACCGCACGCCGTCGGCATGTCCGGCGAGGACGCGCAGCTGTTCACCGCCGCCCGCCGCACCGCCACCGTCGACGGCGAACCCGTCGACGTCGGCCTCGTCGGCGACGTCGTCGCCGTCAACCCGGACGCGGTGCTCGACCTGATCAGCGCCGGGCGCATCCCCGTCGTGTCCACCGTGGCCCCCGACGTGGACGGCGTGGTGCACAACGTCAACGCCGACACCGCCGCCGGCGCGCTCGCCGTCGCACTCGGCGCCGAGAAGCTCGTGGTGCTCACCGACGTCGAAGGCCTCTACACCGACTGGCCGGACCGCTCCTCGCTCGTCGCCCGCCTCGACGCCGACGAGCTCGAAGCGCTGCTGCCCGGCCTCGCCGCCGGGATGGTGCCGAAGATGGAGGCCTGCCTGCGCGCCGTCCGCGGCGGTGTGCCGCGCGCCCACGTCATCGACGGCAGGCTCGCGCACTCGGTGCTGCTCGAAGTGTTCACCAGCGCAGGCGTCGGAACGATGGTGCTGCCCGGACAGGAAGGCGAACCCGCATGACCACCAACACCACCGGGACCCAGCGCTGGCAGGCGTCCATGATGGGCAACTACGGCACTCCGAAGCTCACCCTCACCAGCGGCTCCGGCTGCGAGGTCACCGACGCCGACGGCAACACCTACCTCGACTTCGTCGGCGGCATCGCCGTCAACGCGCTCGGCCACGCCCACCCGAACGTCGTCGCGGCCGTCACCCGCCAGATCGGCACCCTCGGGCACGTCTCCAACTTCTACGCCCACGAACCCGGGCTGGAACTCGCCGAACGGCTGCTGGAGCTCGCCGGGTTCGCCGGGCGCGGGCGGGTGCTGTTCTGCAACTCCGGCGGCGAGGCCAACGAAGCCGCGTTCAAGATCGCCCGGCGCACCGGACGGCTCAAGATCATCTCCACCGAGGGCGGGTTCCACGGCCGCACCATGGGCGCGCTCGCCCTCACCGGCCAGCCCGCCAAGCGGGAACCGTTCGCCCCGCTGCCGCCCGGCGTCGAGTACGTGCCCTTCGGCGACGTCGCCGCGCTCGAAGCCGCCATCGACGACACCACCGCCGCGTTCGTCGTCGAACCCGTGCAGGGCGAGAACGGCGTCATCGTCCCGCCCGAGGGCTACCTGCGGGCCGCCCGCGAGATCACCGCGAAGCACGGCGCGCTGCTCGTCGTCGACGAGGTGCAGACCGGCATCGGCCGCACCGGGCACTGGTTCGCGTTACAGCGCGACGGCATCGAACCCGACGTGATCACCCTCGCCAAGGGCCTCGGCGGCGGACTGTCCCTCGGCGCCTGCATCGGCGTCGGCGACGCCGGTGAACTGCTGCAACCCGGCCAGCACGGCACCACCTTCGGCGGCAACCCCGTCGCCTGCGCGGCCGCGCTCGCCGTCCTCGACACCATCGCCGCCGACGGCCTGCTCGACCACGTCAAGGCCATCGGCGAACTCATCGCCGACGGCGTCCGCGAGCTCGGCCACCCGAAGATCGCGGGTGTCCGCGGCCTCGGCCTGCTGCTCGGCATCCGGCTCACCGAGCCCGTCGCCGCCGCCACCGCCGCCGCGGCTCAGGACGCCGGCTACCTGATCAACGCCGTGCAGCCCGACGTGCTGCGGCTGAGCCCCGCACTGGTGCTCGACGCCGACCAGGCCCGGCGGCTCGTCGCCGCCCTGCCCGGTCTGCTCGGCTGACCTGCCCGAACACCCGAACCCCACCACGACAGCCACGGAGGTGATCCCGTGACGCTCCGGCACTTCCTGCGCGACGACGACCTGAGCCCGCAGGAGCAGACCGACATCCTCGACCTCGCCGCTCGGTTCAAGGCCGACCGCAACGGGGACCGCTCGCTGGAGGGCCGCTCCATCGCGGTCATCTTCGAGAAGAACTCCACCCGCACCCGGATGTCCTTCGAGGTCGGCATCCACCAGCTCGGCGGCCAGCCGCTGGTGGTCGACGGCCGCATGATGCAGCTCGGCCGCGAGGAGACCATCGAGGACACCTCGCGGGTGCTGTCCCGCTACGTCGACGCCGTCGTCTGGCGCACCTTCGCCCAGCCGCGCATCGAGGCCATGGCGGGCGCGGCCACCGTGCCCGTGATCAACGCGCTCACCGACGAGTTCCACCCCTGCCAGGTCCTCGCCGACCTGCAGACCGTGCGGGAGCGCCACGGCGAACTGCCCGGACGCACGCTCACCTACCTCGGCGACGGCGCCAACAACATGGCGCACTCGCTGCTGGTCGGTGGCGTCACCGCGGGCATGCACGTCCGCATCGGCGCCCCCGAGGGATTCGCTCCCGCCCAGTGGGTGCTGGACGCGGCGAACAAGCGCGCCGCCGAGACCGGCGGTTCCGTGCGCGTCGACACCGACCCGCGCGCCGCCGTGGACGGTGCCGACGTGCTCGTCACCGACTCCTGGACCTCGATGGGCCAGGAGAACGACGGCAAGGACCGGGTCAGCCCGTTCCGCCCCTTCCAGGTCAACGCCGAACTGCTCGCCGCCACCGGCGTCGAGTCCACCGTGCTGCACTGCCTGCCCGCGCACCGCGGCTGGGAAGTCACCGACGACGTGCTCGACGGGCCGGCCAGCGCCGTGTTCGACGAAGCCGAGAACCGGCTGCACGCGCAGAAGGCCCTGCTCGCCTGGCTGGTGCAGCGGTCATGAGCACCCGGGCGGCCCGGCAGGCCCGCATCGTCGAGCTGGTCTCGGCGATGGGCATCCGCAGCCAGACCGAGCTCGCGCGGCTGCTCGCCGGGGACGGCATCGACGTCACCCAGGCCACGCTGTCCCGCGACCTCGACGAACTGGGCGCGGTGAAGCTGCGCGGGCCCGACGGGGGAGCCGCCGTCTACGTCATCCCCGAGGACGGCAGCCCCGTGCGCGGGGTGCAGGGCGGCACCACGCGCCTGAGCAGGCTGCTGGCGGAACTGCTCGTCTCCGCCGACGGCTCCGGCAACCTCACCGTGCTGCGCACCCCGCCCGGCGCCGCGCAGTTCCTGGCCAGCGCCATCGACCGCGCCGCCCTGCTCGAAGCCGTCGGCTCCATCGCGGGCGACGACACCGTCATGGTCGCCCCCCCCGAGCCGCTCACCGGCCTCGACCTCGCCGAACGGTTCACCAACATGGCCTCCGGCGAACGCGCCCGCCCCGAGGACGGCGAACCGGGCGACGCGCATCCCGCCGGCGGCGAGAACGATGACCGATCGAACCCGCACCATCCGAACGAATCCCGATAAGGACCCACCGTGACCCAGCAAGGCAGCGAGCCCACCAAGCTGTGGGGCGGCCGCTTCGCCTCCGGCCCGGCCGAAGCGATGGCCGCGCTGAGCCTCTCCACCCACTTCGACTGGCGGCTGGCCCCCTACGACATCGCCGGTTCCCGCGCGCACGCCCGCGTGCTGCACGCGGCCGGGCTGCTCACGGCCGATGAGCTGGAGCGGATGCACCAGGGCCTCGACGTGCTCGCCGCCGACGTCGAGTCCGGCGCGTTCCAGCCCGTCATCGACGACGAGGACGTGCACACCGCCCTCGAACGCGGGCTGCTCGAACGCGTCGGCACCGACCTCGGCGGCAAGCTGCGCGCCGGCCGCTCCCGCAACGACCAGGTCGCCACCCTGTTCCGGATGTGGCTGCGCGACGCCACCCGCCGCGTCGCCGCAGGCGTGCTCGACGTCGTCGCCGCCCTCGCCGGGCAGGCGCAGGCCCACCCGGACGCGGTGCTGCCCGGCCGCACCCACCTGCAGCACGCGCAGCCGGTGCTGCTCGGCCACCACCTGCTCGCGCACTGCCAGGCGCTGCTGCGCGACGTCAGCAGGCTGCGGGACTGGGACGCCCGCACCGCGTTCTCCCCGTACGGGTCCGGTGCGCTCGCCGGTTCCTCGTTGGGGCTGGACCCGCAGGCCGTGGCCGCCGAGCTCGGCTTCGACGGCGCGGTGGACAACTCCATCGACGGCACCGCCTCCCGCGACTTCGCGGCCGAATCGGCGTTCTGCCTGGCCATGCTCGCGGTGAACCTGTCCCGGGTCGCCGAAGAGGTGATCATCTGGAACACCGCCGAGTTCGGCTACGTCACGCTCGACGACGCCTGGGCCACCGGCAGCTCGATCATGCCGCAGAAGAAGAACCCCGACGTCGCCGAACTGGCCCGCGGCAAGTCCGGGCGGCTCATCGGCAACCTGACCGGCCTGCTCGCGACGCTGAAGGCGCAGCCGCTGGCCTACAACCGGGACCTGCAGGAGGACAAGGAGCCGGTCTTCGACTCCGTCGAACAGCTCGACCTGCTGCTGCCCGCGATGGCCGGGATGCTCGGCACGCTCACCTTCCACACCGAGCGGCTCGCCGAACTCGCGCCCGCCGGGTTCACCCTTGCCACCGACATCGCCGAGTGGCTGGTCCGCCAGGGCGTGCCGTTCCGCGTCGCGCACGAGGCGTCGGGGGAGTGCGTGCGCACGGCCGAAGCCCGCGGGGCCGGGCTCGACGAGCTCACCGACGAGGAGCTCACCGCCGCGCACCCCGCGCTCACCCCGCAGGTGCGGGAGGTGCTGACCGTTCCCGGCTCCATCGCCTCCCGCGACGCCCACGGCGGCACCGCGCCCGACCGGGTGCGCGAGCAGCGGGACCGCGTGTTCACCGCGATCGAGGCGCATCGCGCCTGGCTGGCGGCGTGAGGACCGTTCACGTCCGGTCGGTACTGTTCCGCTCGTGAGCCACCAGTTGACGCGAGCGGAACTCGCCCACGACCCCCTCCGGGTGGCCCGCAGCCTGCTCGGCTGCGAGCTGCGGTCCAGCCACCCGGAGGGCGACGTGCGGGTGCGGCTCGTCGAAGTCGAGGCCTACCGCGGCGGTGACGACCCGGCCTCGCACTGCTACCGCGGCAAGACGCAGCGCAACGCGGTGATGTTCGGCCCGGCCGGGCACCTCTACGTCTACTTCGTCTACGGGCTGCACTTCTGCATCAACGTCGTGTGCACCGAGGACGGCGTGCCCGGCGCGGTGCTGCTGCGCGCGGCCGAGGTCCTCGACGGCACCGAGCTGGCCCGCAGCCGCCGCCCCGCGGTGCGCAAGGACGTCCAGCTCGCCAGCGGCCCCGCCCGGCTGGCGGGCGTCCTCGGCATCACCCGCGAGCACAACGGCATCGACCTCACCGACCCGGACTCGCCGATCCGGCTGCTCGACGGCCCCGCCGTCGACGAGGACGACGTGCGCACCGGGCCGCGCGTCGGCGTCGCCACCGCGGTGGACCTGCCCTGGCGGTCCTGGATCGACGGCTCCCCGGCGGTGAGCCCCTACCGGCGCGGGGGACGTCGGCGCATCCGGGACCAGGCATGAAACCGCTCGTCGGCATGCGACAGACTGGGTCGCGTGAGTGAGCACATCCTTGACGAGCTGTCCTGGCGCGGCCTGATCGCGCAATCCACCGACCTCGACGCGCTGCGTTCGGACCTGGATTCCGGGCCGCTCACTCTCTACGCGGGCTTCGACCCCACCGCACCCAGCCTGCACGCCGGCCACCTGATCCCGCTGCTGACGCTGCGCCGCTTCCAGCTCGCCGGGCACCGCCCGGTGGTGCTCTCCGGCGGCGCGACCGGCCTGATCGGTGACCCGCGGGACGTCGGGGAGCGCAACCTGCACGACGAGGACACGGTCCGGGCGTGGACCGAGCGGATCGGCCACCAGCTGGCGAAGTTCGTCGACTTCGACGGGACCTCGACCGGCGCGCTGGTCGCCGACAACTCGGACTGGACGGCGCAGCTGCCGGTCACCCAGTTCCTCCGCGACGTAGGCAAGCACTTCTCGATCAACACGATGCTCGCGCGGGAGACGGTGAAGCGCCGCCTGGAGGGCGACGGCCTGTCCTACACCGAGTTCAGCTACATGTTGCTGCAGGCCAACGACTACGTGCAGCTCTACCGCAGGCACGGCACCCGGTTGCAGCTCGGCGGCTCCGACCAGTGGGGCAACATCGTCGCCGGCGTGGACCTGCTGCGCCGCCAGGAGAACACCACCGCCCACGCGCTGACCCTGCCGCTGGTCACCGACGCGGAGGGGCGGAAGTTCGGCAAGTCCACCGGCGGCGGCAACGTGTGGCTCGATCCGGAGCTGACCTCGCCGTACGCCTGGTACCAGTACTTCGTGAACTCCGCGGACGCGGACGTCGCCAAATACCTGCGCCTGTTCACCTTCCTCGACCGCGAGGAGATCGAGGAGCTGGAGCGCACCACCGCCGAACGCCCGCAGCAGCGCGCCGGCCAGCGCAGGCTCGCCGAGGAGCTGACGACCCTGGTGCACGGTGCCGACCAGACCCGCCAGGTGATCGCCGCCAGCCAGGCGCTGTTCGGCCGCGGGGACTTCGCGGAGCTGGACGAGGCGACGCTGGACGCGGTCATGGCCGAGGTCCCCACCGGCGAAGTGCGCCTGTCCGACGAGCCCACCATCGTCGACCTGCTGGTCGAGGCGGGTCTCGCGCAGGGCCGCGGCGCCGCGCGGCGCACCGTCAACGAGGGCGGCGCCTACGTCAACAACACCAAAATCGCTGATGAGACGTGGTCTCCGTCGAAGGACGACCTGCTGCACG
This sequence comes from Saccharopolyspora sp. 6V, assembly GCF_020176785.1. Classification (NCBI taxonomy): domain Bacteria; kingdom Bacillati; phylum Actinomycetota; class Actinomycetes; order Pseudonocardiales; family Pseudonocardiaceae; genus Saccharopolyspora; species Saccharopolyspora sp. 6V. The sequence goes on from NZ_JAIUKB010000175.1 coordinate 19,674, forward strand.
GCCACTGGGCGGTCATCCGACGTGGCAAGCGTCACACTGCGGGGATCAAGGTGCTGTACTAGCCTGTTCGTAGGGCCGGAAACGGCGGGTGACCTGCGGGTTTGCCTCGTTCCGGTCCTACTGCGGGCTGACTTGACTTTGGGTCGGCCGACGCGTAAATTACTTCAAGTCAGCGCGGAACGGGCCGAGAAAATCGGACCGGGCGCGACAGCGGGGCCACGAACCAAGCTCCCAACTGGTGTTGGTAGAGTGGGTGGAACCGAAGTGGAAAACTCTAAAAGCAGGCCGGAACTTGGCTGGGCGGGCGCGGGAAACCGCGGAAACGCGAAAGCGACCCCCCTGAAACGGCCGGAAATCGGGCCTGCTAGAGTTTGAAACATCGCAAGAACGAAAGACGGAATGAACTGACTCCC
>NZ_JAIUKB010000176.1:0-19100 GCF_020176785.1 Saccharopolyspora sp. 6V
TGGGGCGGCGGGGGCCCCGTGTGCGGGGTGGCGTTCTCGCCGCGGCGGGGCCCCCCCCCCCCCCCCTTTTTTTTCGTGTGTCCCGTCGGGGGACCTCGGCACCGGGTCAAGCGGGTGGGGCGTTGGGGTGCGGGTTGTGGGGCCTGGTTCCGGGGGATGGCAAGGCGTCGTCCTCTGGGACCGGGCCTTTTGCGTGTCCGGGGAATTTCTGCACTCGGCCGGATGAACTCCTTCACCCGGAACGCGGCGAACGGTGTGCCGAACCCCGCCGTGCGTCTCGTAGTCTGCGGGCATGGAGCACGTGCGGATGCTGGTCGTGGAACCGTCGGCGATCGCCCCGGTGGGGCGGCTCGGGGAATGGCTGTCGGAAGCCGGCGCGGAACTGGACGTGGTGCGGGCACCGGAGATCTCCGGGCGGGAAGCGCTGGACGAGTACGACGCCCTGGTCGTGATGGGCGGGGGGATGGGCGCGCTCGACGACTCCGAGCATCCGTGGCTGGCGGACGTGCGGGCACTGCTGAGCTCCGCGGTGAGCAAGCAGCTGCCGGTGCTGGGCGTGTGCCTCGGCGCCCAGCTGCTCGCGGCGTCCACGGGCGGTCGGGTGGCGCCGATCAAGAAGGGGCCGGAGGTGGGGACCTCGCTGGTCGCGAAGCGCGACGCGGCGGTGGACGATCCGTTGCTGGGACCGCTGCCGCTGACGCCGGACGTGCTCCAGTTCCACAACGACGAGGTGACGCGGCTGCCTCCCGGGGCACAGCTGCTGGCGGCGTCCCCCGCCTGCGAGAACCAGGCATTCCGGGTGGGGGTGTGCGCCTACGGGGTGCAGTTCCACGTCGAGACCACGCCGGAGATCGTGCTGGACTGGGCGCGCTCCATGCCGGAGACCGCCGCGTCGGCCCGTCCCGGGCAGCTGGAGCCCGCGCATCTGGAGCGGTTCCACGCGGAACTGGCGGAGACCTGGGAGCCCGTGGCGGGGCGTTTCGTCCGATTGGCCGCGACTCCGCCGGAGCAGCGCCGCGGTTCCCGGGCACTGCCGATGGCGTGAGGCGGTTCCGGTCGCCTGTGGTGAGGTGAACGCGCCGGACTACCGTGCGGTGCATGGCCAACGGCAGTTCGTCCCGTTCCGGTTCGGCTCCTTCCCCCGCGAGGTACGGCTTCAGCGACGCCGTCCGGGCGGAACAACAGTTGCGGGCGGCGGGGTGGTGGTCGGACGCGGGGCCGGCGGACGAGCCGGTGGTAGCCGCGTTGTCCCGAGCTCCCGACCCCGATCTGGCGCTGCTGGCGGTGGACCGGCTGCGGGAGGCCGCAGGCTCGGGTTGGGCCGAGTTGGCGGAGGAACTGGGGTCGGACACCGCGCTGCGCGCCGGCCTGATCGGCGTGCTCGGTTCGTCGAGCGCCTTCGCCGACCACTTGGTCGCGCATCCGCTGGACTGGCACCGGTTGCGGTCGAAGCCGCAGGACCGGGAGCCGGACGTCGCGGCGTTCACCGAGGAGCTGCTGGCCGCGGTCCGCGGCGCGGACGGGACGACGCTGACCGGCTCGGACGCGGTGATCGCGCTGCGCGGGGCGTACCGGGGACTGCTGCTGGACGTGGCGGCGGTGGACTTGGCTCCGGTGGTGGAACCGAGCCTGCCCGCGGCGTCGTTCGAGGACGTCGCCGCCCGGCTCTCCGAACTCGCGGAGGCGGCGTTGCGCACCGCCCTGGTGGTGGGCGCGGCGGAGCTGTCCGGCCGGGAAGGCGGGGACAGTGCCGAGGACCTCGCGGTGATCGCGATGGGCAAGACCGGCGGCCGGGAGCTGAACTACGTCAGCGACGTGGACGTCGTGTTCGTCGCCGAGTCGGAGGAAGCGCTGCCGGGGGCGACGAAGCTCGCCAGCATGCTGATGCGCGTCGCCGGGGCGGCGTTCTTCGAGGTGGACGCGGCGCTGCGCCCGGAGGGCAAGGCGGGGGCGCTGGTGCGCACCCTCGACGGCTACCGGAGCTACTACCGCAGGTGGGCGCGGACCTGGGAGTTCCAAGCGCTGCTGAAGGCGCGCCCGGTGGCGGGGAACGTGGAGCTGGGGCAGCGCTACGTGGACGCGGTGTGGCCGCAGGTGTGGACCGCGGCGGAGCGGGAGGACTTCGTCCCCGACGTGCGCTCGATGCGCCGCCGGGTGGAGCGGCACGTGCCCGCGGAGCTGTCCGAGCGGGAGTTGAAGCTGGGGCCCGGCGGGCTGCGGGACGTGGAGTTCGCGGTGCAACTGCTGCAGATGGTGCACGGCCGCAGCGATGAGGACCTGCGCAGCCCGATCACCGTGGACGCGCTGCGCTCCCTCGGGGAGGGCGGCTACGTGGCCCGCGCCGACGCGGCGGACCTGGTGGAGTCGTACCGGTTCCTGCGGACCTTGGAACACCGGGTCCAGCTGCGGCGGTTGCGCCGCACGCACCTGCTGCCGGAGCTGGACGACAAGGAAGAGCTGCACGTGCTGGCGCGGTCGATCGGTCTGCGCTCCGGTGGCAGGCGCAGCGCGGGTGAGGTCCTGGTCGCCGAGTACCGCAGGCACAGCAACCGGGTGCGCAGGCTGCACGAGAAGCTGTTCTACCGCCCGCTGCTGGAGGCGGTGGCGAAGGTCCCGACCGATGCGCTGCGGCTGACCACCGGTGCGGCGGTGCAGCGGCTGGCGGCGCTCGGCTACACCTCGCCGGAAGGCGCGCTGAAGCACATCGAGGCGTTGACCGCGGGGGTGTCGCGCCGGGCGCACATCCAGGGCGCGCTGCTGCCGATGCTGCTGGACCTGCTGGCGAACACCCCCGACCCGGACGGTGGGCTGCTGGCCTACCGGAAGGTGTCCGAGGCGTTGGCGGAAACGCCCTGGTACCTGCGGTTGTTGCGGGACGAGGGGGTGGTGGCGGAACGGCTGGCCCAGTTGCTGGGCACGTCGAAGCTCGTGCCGGAGCTGCTGGTGCGGGCCCCGGAGGTGCTGCGGCTGCTGTCGGACACGCCGGCCTTGGCGGAGCGGGATCCGCGGGAGGTGGCGACCTCGTTGCGCAGCGCCGTCGCGCGGCACTCCGAACCGAGCCGGGCGGTGTCGGCGGCGCGGTCGCTGCGCCGGCACGAGCTGCTGCGGATCGCGTGCGCCGACCTGCTGGGGCTGCTGCCGCCTGCCGAGGTGTTCCGGGCGTTGTCGAGCGTGTGGGCCGCGGTGCTGGAGGCGGCGCTGGACACGTCGGTGCGGGACGTGGCGGCCCGGCCGGAGTGGCAGGCGGTGCCGGCTCGCGTCGCGGTGATCGGCATGGGGCGGCTCGGCGGTGCGGAGCTCGGCTACGGCTCGGACGCGGACGTGATGTTCGTGTGCGAGCCGGTACCGGGCGTGGCGGAGCCGACGGCGGTCCGGTTCGCCACCTCGGTGGTGGAGCAGGTGCGCAAGATGCTGGGCGCGCCGAGCCAGGACCCGCCGCTGGAGGTGGACGTCGACCTGCGCCCGGAGGGTCGCAGCGGTCCGCTGGTGCGGACCGTGGAGTCGTACCTGAACTACTACCGCAGGTGGGGTGAGGCGTGGGAGGCGCAGGCGCTGCTGCGCGCCCGCCCGGTGGCGGGGGACGTGGAACTCGGGGAGCGGTTCCGCGCCGCGATCGACCCGATCCGCTATCCGGCGGGCGGCCTGGACGACGCGAAGGTGCGGGAGATCCGCCGGATCAAGGCGCGGGTCGATTCGGAGCGGCTGCCGCGCGGCGCGGATCCGGCGACGCACACGAAGCTCGGGCGGGGCGGGCTCGCCGACGTGGAGTGGACCTTGCAGCTGGTGCAGCTGCGCCACGCGCACGAGCACGAGGGACTCCGGGTCACCTCGACGATGCGGGGGCTGGCAGCGGCGGTCGAGGCCGGGGTGCTGGACGAGCAGGACGCCGCGGAGCTCGGCGAGGCGTGGACGTTGGCGATGCGGTCCCGCAACGCGGTGATGCTGGTGCGCGGCAAGTCCGGTGACCAGCTGCCGAAGCAGGTGCGGGAGTTGACGGCGGTGGCGGCGGCGCTCGGCTATTCGGCGGACGTGGACACCGGGGAGGTGCTCGACGACTACCTGCGGGTGACGCGGCGGGCTCGCGCGGTGGTGGAGCGGGTCTTCTACGAGGACTGAGGCGTTCGTGGATTACTTCGCGGGACCGGGCCCGCGATGGTGGTACCGGTGCCGTGCCGGTGGTGCCGCGCCGAGTTCCGCCGCTGCCGGGTTCGCGCGATTCCGGGTGCGGTCTCCGCTGTTCGGATGCGGACCGGGGCGCTGCCGGAGTGCCGGATGCGGCCGAGCGGCGGACAACGGGTGGAATATGCCAGAGCAGGCGGGACTGGTATCCGTCGCCCGGGAACTTCCAGCGCTTTCGAGGATTATTCTTCGGGGCTGGTGGTCTTCGGCCGCATCGCCTAGGCGCCGGCCTCGCTGGAATGGGAACCGGGAGCCGTCTCGGCGCGCGTGTTTCTGCACGTGCAAATGCACCGGTTGGAATTGTCCGGGGGTTGCCTCCGCGGGGTTGTGAGAATGTGCACGGTGATCCGGCGGAACGCTCCAGCACCGGATTCGAGGGGTCTCGCCTGCGCTGACGCCAGGCGTCTTGCGCTGGAGAAAGCGGAGCCGAACCGCTCGCGAAACGGCTCTCGAACGTCCAATTCGGACGATTGTGCGACTGCGTCCAGTGGACTCGACCTTCCCGGGAACAGCCCATTCGGAGGTCTGCTTGCCGCTATCGTGACGGTAACCTTCTCGCACCGCGAACGGTGCGCGCACGACCGGCGTCCGGGCGGGTCCGAATAGGAGTGCATGGTGTCCGAGGACTTTGAATTACTCGTCGATCGACAGGCGCTTTGCGGTGCGGGGCCGTTGTGGATGCCGACGCTGAATTGCCTGTACTGGGTGGACGTGCTGCGCAGAGAACTGCACACCTACCACCGCGATTCCGATGCGGACGAGGTGCAGGTATTGCCCGGGGTGGTCACCTCGCTGGGCGCCACCCGCAACGGACAGCTCATCGCCGCCGCGGATCGGGGCTTCGCCCGGTTGTTCCCCGGGCGCGCCGCGCTGGAACCCATCACCGGCGTGCAGGCGGGCGACCGGATGAGCGGCGGCGCCTGCGACCCGGCGGGCCGGTTCGTGGCGGGCACCCTCACCCACAGCCGGGAGGCGAAGCGCAGCGCGCTGTACGTCCTCGACGGCACCCGGGCCCGCGTCCTGGTGGACGGGCTGACCCTCTCCGGCGGCATCGGCTGGAGCCCGGACGGGGCGACCATGTACGTGATCGACACGGTGCCGCGCGTCATCTGGGCGTTCGACTACGACGTGGAACGCGGCCGGGCCGGGCGCGGCAGGCGCTGGATCGTGTGCGCCGAGTCCGAAGGCCACCCCGACGGGCTGGCGATGGACAACGAGGGCGGTGCGTGGGTCGCGATGCACGGCAGCGGACGCATCCACCGGTACAGCCCCGGCGGAGACCTGGAGACGGTGCTGTGGGCGCCCACCCGCCGCGTGACCGGTCTCGTGTTCGGCGGTCGCAGGCTGGACGAGATGTACGTGACCTCGGCGTGCTCCGGCTACGACGAGCGGGCGCTGGTCGGCGACCCGTACGCGGGAGCCCTGTTCCGGTTCCGCCCCGGCGCCACCGGCAGCCCGCTGGCGCCCTGGAACGGCACCTGAGCCCCCGAACGAAGGAGCGGGCCGGTCGGGAACGGGTCCCGGCCGGCCCGCTTCGCGCGGAGCGCCACGATCACACGTCGTAGTACAGCGCGAACTCGTGCGGGTGCGGCCGCAGCCGGACCGGGTCGATCTCGTTCTCGCGCTTGAGCCGGATCCAGGTCTCGATCAGGTCCGAGGTGAACACGCCGCCTTCGAGCAGGTAGTCGTGGTCCTCTTCGAGCCGGTCGATGACCTTCTCCAGGCTGTCCGGCACCTGCGGGACGTTCTTGGCCTCTTCGGGCGGCAGCTCGTAGAGGTCCTTGTCGATCGGTTCCGGCGGCTCGATCTTGTTCTTGATGCCGTCCAGGCCGGCCATCATCATCGCCGCGAACGCCAGGTACGGGTTGCCCGACGGGTCCGGGCAGCGGAACTCGACGCGCTTGGCCTTCGGGTTGCTGCCGGTGATCGGGATCCGCATGCAGGCGGAGCGGTTGCGCTGCGAGTACACCAGGTTCACCGGCGCCTCGTAGCCCGGCACCAGCCGGTGGTACGAGTTGATCGTCGGGTTGGTGAAGGCCAGCAGGCTCGGGGCGTGGTGCAGGATGCCGCCGATGTAGTGCCGCGCCATGTCCGAGAGCCCGCCGTAGCCGGACTCGTCGTAGAACAGCGGCGAGCCGTCCTTCCACAGCGACATGTGGCTGTGCATGCCGGAGCCGTTGTCGCCGAACAGCGGCTTCGGCATGAAGGTGACCGTGCGGCCGTCCTGCCACGCGGTGTTCTTCACGATGTACTTGAACAGCTGCAGGTCGTCCGCGGCGTGCAGCATCGTGTTGAACTTGTAGTTGATCTCGGTCTGGCCGCCGGTGCCGACCTCGTGGTGCGCGCGCTCGACGGTGAACCCGGAGCCGCTGAGCTGGGTGGAGATCTTGTCGCGCAGGTCCGCGAAGTGGTCGTACGGCGAGACGGGGAAGTACCCGCCCTTCATCCGGGTCTTGTAGCCCTTGTTGCCGCCCTCCTCGTCGCGCTCGGTGTTCCACCAGCCCTCGACGGAGTCGACCTCGGCGAAGCTGCGGTTCGGGCCCTCGCCGAAGCGCACCGAGTCGAAGATGTAGAACTCGGCCTCGGCACCGAAGAACACGGTGTCGGCGACGCCGGACTCGGCCAGGTACTGCTCGGCCTTGCGGGCCACGTTGCGCGGGTCCCGGCTGTAGGGCTCCAACGTGAACGGGTCGTGCACGAAGAAGTTCAGGATGAGCGTCTTCTCGACGCGGTAGGGGTCGATGCGCGCGGTGTACGGGTCGGGCAGCAGCAGCATGTCCGACTCGTGGATCGACTGGAACCCGCGGACCGAGGAGCCGTCGAAGGCCAGCCCTTCGGTGAAGGTGTCCTGGTCGAACGCCGAGGCGGGCACCGTGAAGTGCTGCATGACGCCCGGCAGGTCGCAGAACCGGACATCGATGTACTTCACGTCCTCGTCGGAGATGAAGCGCAGGACCTCGTCTGGATTCTTGAACACCCTCGATGGCTCCTTCACGCACTGGTTGACTGCTCACCGGCGCGCGTGCTCCGAGCTCACCGGCTCGTGGACAACGTTATGTCACCGGTGTTGCTCGGCCATCACCCCGATGTTTCGCCGACGTTAACGACGGCCTGAACGGATGAGGCCGATTGCGGAGGGTGGCTGATCAGGTCGTTCGGGCGCCGGTCGGCGTCCCCGCGGGGCGCGGGTCGTAGTCTGGGGGAGTGGGTGAATCGACGGGATCCAGGTCCGAGATGACCAGCCAGGGCGACGCTTCCGCGGGCGAGCCGCAGGGCCTGGGCGGCCTGTTCGGCCGCGACCCGCAGCAGCGGTGGCGCGGCGAGCGGATGGGCCTGCCGGAGGGCGGGCAGGGTTCGGTCGCCACCGGCGGTCGTCGGCTGCTCGGGTTCCTGGTCGACATCGTGCTGGCTGCGCTGGTGGCGCAGCTGTTCACCGCACCGGCGCTGCCCGGGAACTGGAGCCTGGTGGCCTGGTTCGCGATCACGGTGATCCCGGTGGCGTTCTTCGGGTTCACCCCCGGGATGCTGCTCACCGGCATCTGGGTGGCCCGGGTGGAGCGGCCGGGTGCGGTGGGCCTGTGGCGAGCGGTGGTGCGCTGCGCGCTGACCGGTCTGCTGGTGCCCGCGATCATCCGCAACGGCGATGGCCGTTCCTGGCTGGACCGCCTCACCGGCACCGTGGTCGTCCGGCGCTGAACCGGAGCGCGTGCCCGACCGGACGGTGCCCGCCGGGTGCCTCGGTGGTGCGGGCGCGTGGAGCCGGGCGGAACGCCGTCGGTGCCGGAGCTCTCCGGCGGCCGGGGCCTGGTCGCGCACGAGCCTGACCGGCAGCGACGAAGACGACGCGGACCCGGCCGGGACGCACCCGGCGGATCCGCGTCGAAGTCGGTACGGGCTCAGCGGCGGCGCATGGCCCGCTGGACGTTGCGCATCTTGGCGCCCTGCGGCATCGGGCCCTTCGGCATCGCGTTGCCGCGGCTGGCCAGCGCGGACAGCCGGTTCTCCAGCGAGTCGACCTGGCCGGCGTTGATGTTGCGGGGCAGCTTCATCAGGTGCGTCTGCAGCTTGCTCAGCAGCACCTGGCCCTCCTCGCCGCCGACGAGGACCTCGTAGATCGGGGTTTCGCCGACGACCCGGGCCACCCGCTTCTTCTCCTGCGCCATCAGCGACTTCACCCGGTGCGGCGAGCCCTCGCCGACCAGCACGATGCCGGGGCGCCCGATCAGCCGGTGCACCGCGTCGAGCTGCGCGGTCCCGGCCACCGCCTGGGTGAGCCGCCAGTTGCCGCGCAGGTTCTCCAGCGCCCAACCCGCCGCACCCGGCTGGCCGTCGGCCTTGCGGTAGACGGTCGCCTGCACCCGGCGGCCGAACAGGATCACGGCGCCGAGCAGGCCCAGCGCGATGCCGACCGGCAGGAACGCCCAGTGCAGGTTCCAGATCCTGCCGATGAAGAAGACCGCGACGGCCACGACCAGGAAGATGCCGATCATCAGCGGCAGCAGCAGCTTGTCCTCGCGGCGCTGCATCTGGAACGCCTGCCAGATCTGCCCGACGCGCCCGCGGAAGGCCGCGCGCCGTTCCTTCTTCGCCGCCTTCTTGGCTGCCTTGTCCTGGTTGGCCATGCCGTTCAGGATACGGCGGGGTTCCACGGCGCCCCCACCACGGTGGTCCTGCCCCGCGGAAACGCGCACCGCCCGCCGCGCGTGTTGCGCGACGGGCGGTGAAACACCTGTTCAGCGGGGTCGTCAGCGGGCGAGCAGGCTGCTGGCCTCCTGCGCCGCGGGCTGCGCCTTCGCGAGGTGCGCGAGGTTGTCCGGCAGCGGCATGCCCCGGTGCTGGGTGGCCTTGGCGTAGAGCCGGCCCGCGCGGTAGCTGGATCGGACCAGCGGACCCGCCATCACCCCGGGGAAGCCGATCTCCTCGGCGGCCTTCGTGTGCTCGACGAACTCCTCCGGCTTCACCCAGCGGTCCACCGGGTGGTGGCGCGGGCTGGGCCGCAGGTACTGGGTGATCGTGATGATGTCGCAACCCGCGTCGTGCAGGTCCTGCAGCGCGGGGCGCACCTCCTCGGGGCTCTCGCCCATGCCGAGGATGAGGTTGGACTTGGTGACGAGACCGGCCGCACGGGCTTCGCTGAGCACCTTCAGCGAGCGGTCGTAGCGGAACGCGGGGCGCATCCGCTTGAACACGCTGGGCACCGTCTCCAGGTTGTGCGCGAGGACCTCCGGCCGGGAGCCGAAGACCTCGGCGAGCTGGTCGGGCTCGGCGTTGAAGTCCGGGATGAGCAGCTCGACGCCGGTGCCCGGGTTCAGGTCGTGGATCTGGCGCACGGTCTCCGCGTACAGCCAGGCCCCGCCGTCGGGCAGGTCGTCCCGGGCGACGCCGGTCACCGTGGAGTAGCGCAGCCCCATGGCCTGCACCGACTCGGCGACCTTGCGCGGCTCGGTGGTGTCGAGCTCCGCGGGCTTGCCGGTGTCGATCTGGCAGAAGTCGCAGCGGCGGGTGCACTGATCACCGCCGATGAGGAAGGTGGCCTCCCGGTCCTCCCAGCATTCGAAGATGTTGGGGCAGCCCGCCTCCTCGCAGACGGTGTGCAGACCCTCCCGGCGGACCAGACCCTTGAGCTCCTGGTACTCGGGGCCCATCCGAGCGCGGGTCTTGATCCACGATGGCTTCTTCTCGATGGGCGTCTGGCTGTTGCGCACTTCAAGACGCAACAACTTCCGCCCCTCTGGCGCCGCAGTCACGCGTTCAGGCTACGCCCTCGGCCGGTTCATCCCGAAACCGCGACGGGCGCGACGTGGTGATCCGTACACCACACCCGGGTTCAGGCGGGGTCGGCGGTGACTCCGGTGAGCTCTTCGGTGAGTTTCCACAGCCGTCGCGCGGTGTCGGCGTCCCGGGCGGCGGTGCTGGTCTTGGCGCGGGCCGGGTAGCCGCGGATCTCGGCGAACCCGTTCGGCCCGTAGTAGCTGCCGCTGGTCGCGCCGGGCGCGGTGGCCGCGTAGAGCTGCGGCAGCGCGCCCTGCTCGGTGGACTGCGTGATGAGACCGTTGACCTTCCGGGCGATGCCGGTGACGCGGTCGGACAGGCTGCGAGCGCGCAGCGAGTTCAGCGCCAGTTCGGTGCTGCTCATCCCGGGGTGGGCGAGGACGCTGCGCAGCGGCAGCCCCGCCCGCCGGGCGCGGCGGTCGAGCTCGAAGCCGAACAGCAGGTTCGCCAGCTTCGACTGCGCGTAGGCGCGGCTGGGCGAGTAGCGGCGGCGGTGGAAGTTCAGGTCGTCTAGGTCCAGCGAGCCGCCGCGGTGCGCGATGCTGGAGAGCGTGACCACCCGCGGGTCGGGCCGGTCGCGCAGCGCGGGCATCAGCAGCCAGGTCAGCGCCGCGTGCCCGAGGTGGTTGGTGCCGATCTGCAGCTCGAAGCCGTCCCGGGTGGCGCCCAGCGGCGGGCCCATGACGCCCGCGTTGTTCAGCAGCACGTCGAGCTCGTCGCCGGTGCGTTCCCGCACCTGGTCGGCGGCCTTGCGCACCGAGGACAGGTCGGCGAGGTCGAGTTCGACGAGTTCCGGTTCGACCTCGGCGTCGGCGGCGACCCGCTGCTGCGCCTCCCGGCCGCGTTCGGGGTCGCGGCAGGCCATCAGCACCCGCGCGCCGCGCGTCGCCAGCACCTGCGAGCAGTGCAGTCCCAGCCCGGAGTTCGCGCCGGTGATGAGCACCGTGCGGCCGTGCTGGTCGGGAACGTCGGAGGTCGTCCACTGCGCCATGCCCCCACCCTTACCCGCGGGGCCGGGTGCGGAAAAGACCGAACGCGACACGATCCGATCAACGGCTGCGAGAATTTCCGCTCATGTCGATGAGCTGCTGGTCCGCCGCGATCCGCTGGTTCCCCTGGCGGCGCCGGGTGCGGGCGCACGCGGTGCTGGAGTCGTGGCCGCGGATGGTGGACGGCCCGGTGTCGCTGCTGGCGCGGCTGGGTTGGTCCCTGGTGGGAGTGCCGCTGCTGGTGCTGTGGGCGGTCGAGCTGCTGGCGGGTGCGCTGCTGGTGCCGTGCGCGCTGCTCGCCCGCGGCGCGGGGTGGTCGCCGTGGTGGGTGGAGCTGCGGGTGCGGGGGTGCCTGGGCGGGCTGGTGCGGGTCCGGGACCGGTCCGCGGCGAAGCGGGTGCGGGCGGCGGTGGCGGCCGAGCCGCTGGTGGATCCGCTGGAGGTGCTGGCGCCGGAGCACGACTACCACGAGGTGGAGATCTCCGCGCGCCGGTGGGCGTCGGCGGTGCGCGACGTCAGCGGTCACGGCAGGCGGCGCTGGTTGCCGTGGCGGCGCCGGACCTCGGTGCGCGACGCGCTGGAGTGGTTCCCGGACTGGTCGCTGGACGAGCCGGTCGGGCTGCTGCTGGCGGTGCCGTTCCTGCTGGTCGCGGTGTGCTGGTCGGTGGTGGCCGGGCTGGAGCTGGTCGCGGCGCTGGTGCTGCTGCCGTTCGTCCTGCTGCTCCGGTCGGTGCGGTTGCTGGACTGGCCGATCGAGCTGGTCCGGGCGGGCGAGGTGAGCGCGCACCGCGGGGTCGCCGGTCTGGGCGCCTCGGCGCGGGCGCGCCGGGAACTCACCGAGCAGGTGCGGGTGGTGGTCCCGCGTCCGCGCGCCGCGGAGCCCGAGGTGGTGGCCGCGCGCTGAGCGCGCCCGGGCTCCGGAGCGGCGGGGTCAGAAGCTGGGGATGAGCTTGCGCAGCTGGGCGAGCGGTCCGCGGCGGCGCGCGGTGCGGGCCTCGGGGGCGGTGCGCAGCAACCGCAGGAACGCCTGCCCGACGCGGTCCAGCTCGTCGGCCGGCTCGTCCGGTTCGGCCAGCCCGGCCGACACGGCGAGCATCCGGAGCTCCTGCCTGCGCAGCCCGGCGAGCGCGGGTTCGTCCGCGTGCCCGTCGAGGACGCGGCGCAGCACGGGGTCGTCGGTGGCGGTGCGCCGCCAGGCTTCGCCGACCGCCTCCACCCGGTCGCCGCGCGGGTCGGCGTCGGCGTCCTCGACGCCCACGTCGATGCGTCCGGTGAGCACGCGGTTCCACTTGTGGTGCAGCGCGCGCAGCAGTTCGTCCCGGTCGGCGAACACGGCGGCGGCCGCGGGCACCGCGTCGAGGTCGAGGCGTGCCGCGGGGTGCCGCGCGGCGTGGTCGAGCACGGCGCGGATGGCGCGTTGCCGCTGGTGGAAGTCGTTCCAGGTCATGGTTCCTCCAGACTGGACGGTGGCGTACCCCGGGTGTGCGGCATACCGGGAGTATGTGTGTTCGAAGCTACCAGCGCGGCCGTACCGCGGGTATGTCATATGATTGTGAGTATGGCTACAGCCCGTTCCCGGCGCGTGGAGAACACCGAGAGCACCCGGCAGGCGCTGGTGAAGTCGGCGGTGGTCCTGTTCACGAAGAAGGGCTACGCGGGCACCTCGCTCGACGAGATCGCCAAGCGCGCCCGCGTCACCAAGGGCGCCCTCTACCACCACTTCAACGGAAAGCAGGCGCTGTTCGAGGCCGCTTTCGAAGACGTCGAGAGCCAGGTGGTGCGACGGCTGTCGGCGGTGCTGTTCGCCGGCGGCGACATCTGGGAGACCGTGCGGGCCGGGCTCGGCGAATTCCTCCAGGTCTGCCTGGAACCGTCCTACCAGCGGATCGTCGTGCACGAGGCGCCCGCGGTGATGGGCTGGGAGCGCTGGCGGGAGGCCGAGGAGCGCTACACGTTCGGCGTGATCCGGGAAGCGGTGCAGGCGCTGGTCGACGCGGGCGAGTTCACCCCGCTGCCGATCGAAGCACTCGCCCACGTCGTCTACGGCGCGCTGTCGGCCGGGGCCAGCACCATCGCCGGCTCCGCCCGGCCGAAGCAGACCAGCGCCGAGGTCGGCCAGGTCGTGGACGCCGTGATGCAGGGGCTGCGCGTGGCGGCGTGCGCCGGGGCCTCCTGCGGGCACTAGCCTCGGGTCCGTGACCGAGCCATTCAAACTCCGCATCTTCACCGAACCCCAGCAAGGGGCCACCTACGACGACCTGCTGCGGGTGGCCAAGGCCACCGAGGCGGCCGGCTACGACGCGTTCTTCCGCTCCGACCACTACCTGAAGATGGGCTCGGTGTCCGGTGAGCCCGGACCGACCGACGCCTGGGTGACGCTGGGCGGCCTGGCGCGGGAGACCTCGCGGGTGCGGCTGGGCACGCTGATGACGGCGGGCACGTTCCGCTACCCGGGGCCGTTGGCGATCGCGGTCGCGCAGGTCGACCAGATGTCCGGCGGGCGCGTGGAGTTCGGTCTCGGCAGCGGCTGGTACGAGGAGGAGCACACCGCGTACGGCATCCCGTTCCCGTCGCTCAAGGAGCGGTTCGACCGCTACGCCGAGCAGCTGGAGATCATCACCGGGCTGTGGGACACGCCGGCCGGGGAGACCTTCAGCTTCGACGGCCGGTACTACCAGCTCGCCGACTCGCCCGGGCTGCCGAAGCCCGTTCAGCGGCCGCGGCCGCCGGTGCTCATCGGTGGCGCGGGCAAGAAGCGCACCCCGGAGCTCGCCGCCCGCTTCGCCGACGAGTTCAACCTGCCCTTCACCGACCTTGACACCGCGGTGGCGCAGTACGAGCGGGTCGCGGCGGCGTGCGCGGCGATCGGCCGGGACGCCGGGGAGATCGTGCGGTCGGCGGCGCTGGTGCTGTGCGTCGGCAAGGACGACGCCGAGATCGCGCGCCGCGCGGCCGCCATCGGGCGGGACGTCGACGAGCTGCGGGCCAACGGGCTCGCCGGCACGCCCGCCGAGGCCGTGGACAAGATCGGCGCCTGGCGGGAGCGGACCGGCATCACCCGGCTGTACCTGCAGGTGCTGGACCTCTCCGACCTCGACCACGTCGACCTGGTCGCGGCGGAGGTCGCACCGCAGCTGGGCTGAGTCCCAGCGCCGGTTCCTGCCTCGTCGGTGGCCCGCCGCGCGCCACCGGCGAGGCGGCGGTGCTCAGCCGCGGAGCTGGCCCGCGATGTCGGAGGCGGCGGTGAGCAGGACGAGCGCGGGCACGGTGGCCTGCGGGCGCAGCCGGTAGGAACCGCGCTTGTCCTGCTCCACCAGTCCGCAGCCGGTGAGCCCCTTCAGGTGGTGGTAGAGCTGGCCGGGCGAACCGAGCCCCGCCGCCTGCTGCAGCTCCGCGCCGGTGGCCGGGCCCGATTCGGCGAGCCTGCGCACCAGGGCCGCCCGCAGCGGATGCCCCAGCGCGGCGAGCACGTCGGTGCGCGGCGCGTCCGGCAGGTCCAGCACCTGGGCGGGATCCGCGCGGATGTGCCACTCCAGCTCGAACGGTTCGCTCAGGCGTCCCGAGTATTCGATCTGGTCGCCGCTGGGTTCCCGCGGAGCGGCGGTGGGCCGTCCTTCCAGCGCCGCGACCCGGCGCTCCAGGTCGTCCAGCCGCCCTTGCACGTCGTCGGAGCTCACCGTGCGAGCTTGCCCTACCCGCGCAGCGCGGCGCGCAACCGGTCCCGCCACGCGGGGTCGAGCACGGCCTTGATCAGCGGCTGGCCCGGGTCACCGGTCGCCAGCTGCTCGGCGGAGATCCCGCCGTGCGCCAGCAGCGATCCGGCCGCGATCCGCCCGTCGGCGAGGCGCAACGAGATCCCGGCGGTGAGCACGCCCGGCAGGCTGCCGCCCTTGTAGCCGAGGCCGAGGACGCCGTCGGGCAGGTTCCCGGCGGCCCGCCGTTCCAGGATCCCGCGGGCGATCTCGGCGGCGCGCGGGGACGGGTAGGTGCCCTCGGCGAGGGAGCGGTGCAGCGCGGCCAGCTGCGCCGGGTCGCTCGCGGCGGTGCCGGTGGCCCAGGCCAGCTGGGTGTTCCAGCCGGGCAGCGGCTGCGCCAGCAGCCGGGTCCGCACCTGGTCGCGGAGGGCCTGCTCGTCGCGGTGGCGGCGCTCCAGCGCGAAGCCGATCTCGCGGCGTCGGGGGAGCGGGGTGCCGGGCGCGGGGGCTTCGGCCGGCAGCAGCAGGAACAGGTACTCGGCGCACAGCGAGCGCACGTCGGCGTCGGGCCAGCCCCCGGCGAGCGCGGCGGCGCGCACGGCCTCGGTGCCGAGCCGGTCGCGCAGCAGGTCGGGCACGGCGCTGTCGCTGTGCCCGATCATCGCGGTGGCCAGTTGCTCCAGCGTGACGTGGCGGTCCGGGTCGGCGGCCCAGGCGCCGGTGTCGTCGGTGGGGATGCCCAGTTCCTGCAGGGCCGCCACGTGTGCGCCGCCGTCGGTGGGCACGTAGTAGCGCTCCCAGTCGCCGACGCGGACCTGTTCGGCGGGGTCGAGGCGGCCGTCGGCGACGGCGGTGGCGTAGGCGGCGAGGTGCGCGGCCTTCACCGCGGAGGCCAGCGGCTGCGGGCTGCCCGCGCGGTGCGCGAGGAGCGGTCCGGTGGTGTCGGTGAGCACGAGGGCCAGCCGGTCGCGGTGCTGGGCGATCCAGGTGAGCCAGCCGTCTGCGGTGCTCAGGTCGGCTTCGGTGCGGTCGCCGAGCGCCGTGGCGGGGCTGCACGAGAGCAGCGGGAGCGCGGCGGCGGTGGCGGTGAGCCCGGTCAGCAGGGTGCGGCGGGACAGCGGCATGCTTCTACTCCTCCAGTAGTCCGTAATTCCGGAATACTAGAGGAGTAGAGTGGGGTTCGTCAGCGCAGGGTCGGATCCAGCGCCAGCGTCACGCCCTCGGCGGTCGGCGAGACCCGCGCGATGTTCGACTCCACCACCGGCAGCACGCCGTCCACCGCGTCCAGCACGTCCTGGCGCACCCACGGCAGCGCCTCCTCGACCGGGACGTCCCGGCCGAGCTCCGCCGACAGCGAGGTGACGCCCGCGTCCCGGATGCCGCACGGCACGATCCGGTCGAACTGGCCCATGTCCGGATCGCAGTTCAGCTCCAGCCCGTGCATGGTCACGCCCCGCTGCACCCGGATGCCGATCGCGGCGATCTTGCGCTCCGGGCGTGCGTCGTCGGCGGCCAGCCACACGCCGCTGCGGCCCTCGACCCGGCCGGTGTCCAGGCCGAAGCGGGCGCAGGTGCGGATCAGGGCCTGCTCCAGGCGCCGCACGTAGTCGACCACGTCGATCGGGTCGGCCAGCCCCAAGATCGGGTAGCCCACGATCTGCCCCGGGCCGTGCCAGGTGATCTTGCCGCCGCGGTCCACGTCGATCACCGGCGTGCCGTCCTGCGGCCGGTCCTCCGGCTGGGTGCGCTTCCCGGCGGTGTACACCGACGGGTGCTCCAGCAGCAGGAGGGAGTCCGGGCCGGTCTCCTCGGCGCGGCTCGTGGCCAGCTCCCGCTGGAGGTCCCAGGCGTCCAGGTAGTCGATTCTTCCCAGTTCACGCACGTCGACCGCATCGGTCGAGGCGCGACATGACATCTCCGCGCGACTCACCGGGCCAGGCTACGCCCGGGCTCCCACCCAGAGCGCCGACCGCCCCGCGCACGTGGCGCCGGCCACCCGGACGGACCCGCGGCGAGTTCAGAGCACCGCGTTCAGCGCGGCGTCCAAGGTGGGGTGGGCGAACGGGTAGCCGTGCTCGTCGAGGCGTTCCGGCATCGCCCGCTGCCCGGCCAGCATCGCCTCGTCGGCGGCCTCGCCCAACGCCGCGCGGAGCACGAACTCCGGCACCGTCCACGGCGCGGGCCTGCCCAGCGCCGCCCCCAGCTCGCGGGTGAACTCGGCGTTGGTCACCGGCGCCGGGCCGGTCAGGTTCACCGGGCCCGACACGGCCGAGTTCTCCACCAGGAACCGCAGCGCACCCACCGCGTCGTCCAGCGAGATCCACGGCATGTACTGCCGCCCGCCGCCGAGCTTCGCGCCCAGCAGCATCGAGAACAACGGCTTCAACCGGCCCACCAGGCCACCCGAGTGCGCCACCACCAGGCCCGTGCGCGAGAGCGCGACCCGGGCGCCCGCGTCCACCGCCGGGCTCGTCGCCGCCTCCCACTGGCGGCACAGGTCGGCGAGGAAACCGGTTCCCGGCGGCGTCGACTCCGTCACCAGCCGGTCGCCGGTGTCGCCGTAGTAGCCCACCGCCGAGCCGTTGACCAGCGCGGGCACGCCGTGGCGGGCCACCGCCTCGGCCAGCAGCACCGTCGGGCGCACCCGCGAGGACACCAGCAGCTCCTTGCGCTCGGTGCTCCAGCGGCGGTCGGCGATCCCGGCGCCGCACAGGTTCACCACCGCGTCCGCCCCGGCGAGGGCCGCCTCGTCCAGCTCGCCCTTCGCCGGGTCCCAGCCGTGCTCGTCGGGGGCGGCCGGGCGGCGGCGGACCAGCCGCAGCACCTCGTGCTCGCCCTGCCGCAACGCCGCGACGAGACTCGTGCCGATCAACCCGGACGAACCGGCGATTACCACGCGCATGCCCCCGATCGTCCCGCAACGATCTTCCGCACGCGACAGGTTTCGCCCGGCGGAGAAACGGCCCGGAACGCGGGGGGGGGGGGGCCCCCCCCCCCGGGGGGGGCGCCCCCCCCCGTGGCTCGGAGCCGGATCAGATCCCGAGGTCGGCCTCGAAAGCGCCTTCCTCCAGCCGCTGCTTCAGCGTGGTGAGGAAGCGGGCCGCGTCCGCGCCGTCGACCAGCCGGTGGTCGTAGGACAGCGCCAGGTACACCATCGACCGGATCGCGATCGTGTCGCCGCCGTTGTCGTCGGAGACCACCACGGGACGCTTCACGACGCTGCCCGTGCCCAGCATGCCCACCTGCGGCGGGTTCAGGATCGGGGTGTCGAACAGCGCGCCGCGGCTGCCGGTGTTGGTGATGGTGAAGGTGCCCCCGGAGAGCTCGTCCGGCTTGAGCTTGTTGTTCCGGGTGCGCTCGGCCACGTCGGAGATCTTGCGGGCCAGGCCGCCGAGGTTCAGGTCCCCGGCGTCGTGGATCACCGGGGAGACCAGTCCGCGCGAGGTGTCCACGGCGATCGAGAGGTGCTCGGCCGCGTGGTAGGTGATCTCCTTGCTCTCCTCGTTGACCGAGGCGTTCACCTTCGGGTGCAGCTTGAGCGCCTCGGCGGCGGCCTTCGCGAAGAACGGCAGGAAGGACAGCTTCACGCCCTCCGCCGCCTCGAAGGAGGCCTTCGCCTGCTGGCGCAGCTTCGCGATGCGGGTGACGTCGACCTCGATCACCGTGGTCAGCTGCGCCGCGGTCTGCAGCGACTCGACCATGCGGCGGGCCAGCAGCTGGCGCAGCCGGGACATCTGCTGCGTGGTGCCGCGCAGCGCCTCGGCCTCCTCGGCCGCGGCGGCCGACGCGCCCGGGGCCGCGGGCTTCGCGGCGGCCGGGGCCGCCGGCTGCGCCTGGGCGGCGTCGACCGCGGCCTGCACGTCCTGCTTGCGGATCCGGCCGCCGACACCGCTGCCCTTGATGGTGGACAGGTCGATGCCGTGCTGGTTGGCGAGCTTGCGCACCAGCGGTGTCACGTACGGGGTGCTGCCGGACGGGCCGGACTGCTGCGCGGCGGGCTGCTGCGCGGCGGGCTGGGTCGGAGCAGAGGGCTGGGCCGGCGCGGCCGGTGCCTGGGCGGCGGGTTCCGGCTTCGGTTCCGCAGCGGGCGCGGCGGCCGGGTCGGGAGCCGGTTCCGGCGCGGCAGGCGCGGCAGGAGCGGCACCCTGCTCGCCGATCACGGCCAGCTTCCCGCCGACCTCCACGGTGTCGTCCTCGCCCGCGGCGATCTCCAGCAGCGTGCCCGCGACCGGCGACGGGATCTCGGTGTCGACCTTGTCGGTGGAGACCTCCAGCAGCGGCTCGTCGACCTCGACCGAGTCGCCGACCTGCTTGAGCCACCGGGTGATCGTGCCCTCGCTGACGCTCTCGCCCAGCGCGGGCATCGGCACCTCGGTGCCCTGCGCCGCACCACCGGAGGCGGCGGTCGCGGCGGGCTGCTCGGCGGTGGCCTGCTGCTCCTGGGCGGGGGCGTCCTGCGCCGGGG